>QYYE01000052.1 GCA_003589585.1 Candidatus Bathyarchaeota archaeon | reverse complement strand
ACTAGGCATGGGGAAATTTGTTGTCAAACTGGAACTGATTTGTATGCAAAGGCTGTTTGGCTAAAGCTTGAGGGCGCTAAAGGAGAGTTTGATGATAACTTTTTTGATTTGTTGCCGAGAAGACAAAAAGTTGTCAAATGCACTTTAAGGCAAGATACAAGTATAGAGGATTTCGAGAGGATATTGCAGTTGGAAACTTACCCTTACTGAACTCTGAGCGTTCTTTTCCTTTTAACTCTGCAAAGTTTCTTGGTAACTTTATCTCTCTTCATGGTCAGGTAAACTTATGGTGAATTTCGTACCTTTACCTGCTTGGCTCTCAAATGTTATACTGCCTCCAAGTGCCTCCACAAAACGTTTAACAACTGCTAATCCTAGCCCTTGTCCCTTCGATTTTGTGGTAAATAAGGGCGTAAAAATTTTATTTTTCGCCTCATCTGCTATGCCTACGCCTGTATCACTTACGTTGACTGCTATTCCAGTTTCTTTTTTGGCTACCTCAATAGTTAATTTTCCACCATTGGGCATGGCTTGTAATGCATTGCTTAGCAGATTTGTTAGTGCTCTTCTAAGGTAAGCAGCATCAGTCCTTAAAACCAATTTTTCTTTAACAAAAGCTTGGATATCTATCTTTTCAGGAATATTTGCTACAATAAGTGTGCTGTTTATTAGGTCTCTCAGATTGACCTCTTCAATGTTTGGCTTTAGAGGCCTTGTATAATCCTGCAGGTCGCTAACTATCTTATCAATATAAACCACGTTTTCATCAATGGACTCTATGCTTTCTTGCATGAGATTTCTGCTTTCGCTTTGAGGCATGCTTTTGAGTTCCTCTCTTAACAAGTACAAATCGCTAGTAATAGCCTGTAGAGGGTTTCGAATATCATGCCCAACCATGCCGGCTGTTTGACCTATAGCGGATAACCGTTTTGTTTGCTCTTCTTCTGTTTTGTCTTCAACTATAATGATTATGCCTACATTTGAAGGGTAAGTAGAAATTTCAAAAATTGCTTCTCGACCCGTTTGCCTACTTATTGTATTCATCATGAAGCGTGCTGGTTTTTTAGATTGCAAAATCTCAAGGTAGGGTGCAATATTTACCGTTGTCATTTCAGGCAGAACTTCGTAGATTTTTTTGCCCAAAGTATCCTTTGCGGCTACAGTCGTAATTCTTTCGGCGGCTTTGTTCCAGTGGATAACATTTAATCCCCAATCAGTAGCTATGAATGCTTCATCAAAACTCTCGTACAGTTCTCGGTAACTTTGCTCGTCCTCAAGGATTTTCTTGGCGCGTTCCTCAACAAGTTTTTCCAAGTCCTTAGCGTACTCTTCAAGTTTCTGCTGCATTTGCTTCCGTTCCGTAGTATCCCGAAGAATTGCCAAAATAGCCCAATTACCATTGTAATAAATCGGTGCACCTATGCCTTCAACAAAAATGCGCTTACCATCCATTCTTACCACTTGCTTTTCCTGGGGTACTAATTTTTGGCCCGCCTGAGCACTGACCATGCGATTTCTAACGATTTTGCGTTCATCAGCCGGGATGAAATCAAAAATGTTTCTGTCTGTTAGCTCTTCAAAGCTTTCAACACCAAACAGCTTTAACGCAGCAGCATTGGCAAAGATAAACCGTCCTTCTTTATGAACAACAATGGCGTCAGTTGAAGTTTCAACAAGCGTACGATATCGTTGCTCACTTTCTCTTAACACTCTTTCTGCTTTTTCACTTTCTGTTATGTCATCAAAAATGCCTACAGCCGCAATAACGTTACCATTTTCATCTCTGATTGGCAAGGCGCAAGCAGAAACCGTCACGCGTGAACCATCAGGGCGCACAATTATTAAGTTACTTTTTGCTTCTTCGCCGTAAAGCAGGGCTTTACTTGCTGGAAGCTTCTCAGGAGGATAAACCTTCCCATCTAAAGTTAACAGTTTCATGCGTTTGGTCGAGTGGTCAGGTATCTCAAGCCCGCGTGGGTCAACACCATAGAGTTCAATTGCACGGTCATTTACATAGGTAACTTGGCCGTTTTCTTTTTCAATAACTACAATACCAGCCGGAATATTATTGACAATGGTTTCTAATGCAACTCTACTTAGCCCCGCCATAAATCTCCAACTTGCAAATTTCTATGATGAAAAGAGACCCGCCATTTTTACCTTACTAAACGTAATATATAATGTATACCTTTGAAGGCAAAGCAAAGCTAGGAGCAACAGACGACCAAACAACATCAAAGCAAAAAATCAACCCAGTAAACGCTGAAAGTAAGGCTATAGGAAAAAAAGCCACTGGTTATCTAACAATTAGTGGTTGTTGTTGTTTTCCGGTAATAGCCTGAGTGAGCGCAGAATTTTTTTGAACTCTTCTTCCTTGAGGGATGCTCTTCTGCCGTTTGCATAGATTTCTTTTACGCGTTCAACTACCATTGCTACTGTTTGATCTTGGGGTGTATTGCCTGAGAACTCAGTGATTTTGTGCTTAATTATGCCCTTTCCTGATTGTTTGCCAATCGTTAAGCGTCTGGTGTTGCCGACTAGTTCAGGCGGATAAGGCTCATACGTCCAAGGGTCATTTAGCACACCATGCGTGTGGATACCTGACTCATGCGCAAAACCGTAATCACCCACAATAGCCTTGTTGGGTGGAACCACATAGCCGGTTGCTTTGCCAATGTAATCTGCTGTCTGCTTAAGCTTCGAAGTTTTGCCCTCAAACTTTCCCACGCCATGATGCAAGTATAAGTTCAAGAGGACTTTTTCAGTCTCAGCGTTGCCAGCTCTCTCGCCGATGCCAAGATAGGTGGTGCTGGCGTAGACCTTGTCGAATAATCCTGAAGCTGCCTTTATGGCTGCCATGGTGTTTTCCACTGCGTTGCCGAAATCATCATGTGCATGAACCTCTATGCTGCCGATTTTTGTTTCTTTTTTGATAGCCACCACTTTTGCTGGGACACCGTTTGGCAAAGGCGCATTAACATCAGAAAGACCAATACCAACCGTATCACACACACGATAACACTCTGCACCAGCCTCAGCAATGGCATTTATGAATCGCTTCTCAAAGCTCCAGTCCGCACGTGTGCTGTCTTCGCCGTGCACAAAGGTGCGCAGGCCGTAAGTTTTGGCAGCATACTCAACAACATCAATAACATTTGTCAAAATCGCGTCGCTGGTTTTTTCTGGCCATTTAGCCTTGAAATGAATATCGGAAACAGGATGCGAAATGCCGACTTCTTTAAAGCCGCATTGAATAGCGCTGTCTATGTCTTCCTTGACAGCTCTGCACCATCCCGCAACCCGCAAATCCAAGTTCAAATCTTGAATTAGCTTTGCCGCTTTTTTATCTGGCTCTTGATAATGGAACAATTCTATGCGTTCCACGCCTATTTCACTGAGAAGTTGAGCAATTTTTGCTGCATCTTTGGGTGCTACAGCCAAACCAGGCATTTGAATGCCGTCTCGAAGGGTTGTATCATCTATTATGGGTTCAGTCTCTAGGGGCAGTTTGAAGTAAAAATCTTTTAAGTCCATTTTTATGCACTACTCTACCTACTTTTACGCTTCTCCCAAAGCATTTCTGTAACGCTAATTAACGCTAACGTGTCGTTGATAAACGTTTCTGTATTACTTTTGTAAGTTTGTCGAAAGAGATATGTGACTTAATTTTTGACTGTCTTGTCTTAATGTCAAGACTTTCTTTACACTCAACAAGCACGAAGCATGTTTTTTAACCTAAAGCTTCCTAACCAAAGCCTTAATCGTACCTGAAACAGCCAAAACATGAACCGAAGCATCTACACCAGCAAGGCTGGTAATCGACGCTAATGAAGCCCTAACCATATCCAAAGTAACAAGCGAAGTGCGAACCACTACAACCTTTCGCTCCGCCTCAAAATTTATCAAAGCCAAACCAGTTAAGCTGGCACCAACTTCTCCATAAAGCTTTGAAACAGCACCCCAAACAGCATCCATAAACTCCTTCTCGCTGGGTAAGCCTTCAGAATCAAGTTGCAACGCTAAGTATCGCCGTTTAACTCTCTTCATGGGTCAGTGCCTTCCTTAACAATACTTATGCCTGGAGCAACAAATCTTTCGCTAAGCTTCTCGCGGTTACGCTCAACAATGGCTATAACGTTTGCCGAAACGGTTTTCAACGCTGAAGCTTCATTTAAACCAAAAAGGTACGTTAAACTTGCCATGTCTTTTGGCATGCGCATAAACCGCTCTTCACTGGCACCGCTCGAAACCACCAGCGGCACATCAAACTCTTTTGCAATTGCAGCTTCCCGACGCAAACTAGAAAGTAGCCTGATTCTCGCCGGTCCTTCCAAAGCTAAAAGCAACTTCACATCAATTTCCAATGCTGCAAGACTGTTGCTAGCTAGTTCTGCTTCGGCTCTGTCAAAGAACCGTTTGTGGTAGTCAAGGGAGGGAAAATTCAAAAGGTCCACACGTCGGTCTTTTGCAGCTTGCCGTGCAACCTCTTTACTATCACAGACAACACAGATAACCTCAAATTTGCGCCTGAACTTGCGCAGAAAACTCGTCAGTTCATTTCGTTTCTGGGTTTGACATCTGCACGTGTAACAAAATCTAATTCGGCTTCTGAGCACATCTTCTTTAGCTTGGCAGCATCCTCTTCCTTCACTGGATAAGTGAAGGGTATAGAGATTGTTCGGTAACCAAGTTTAGATGCCTTAGTGATTAATCGTTGAGCTGCATGTTGGTCTTTAGGGTTAACACGTAAATGCAGGTCAGCAAAGGCTCTTGTCATGGCAGCAACCCGGCGTTTCTGCAAATCTCCACAATCTCTTCAGGTGTCTTGTTTTTGAAGTGGATTTTTAGGTGAATTGGGTCGTTTTGCCAGAACCTTAGCTTGCCCAGATAAGCATATTGCTTATCAAATCTCAAATACAGGTTGCGCTTTTCTAGGTGGAGTTTTATGTCTCTGTCTAACGCTTCCTTATCCAGTGCGCTTATGCCTGAACCGATTTTTTCCAGTGCTGATGAAAGCGCTTTTTTGTCTGTTAGTTTTGTTGTAAAAAGAATAATGGGGTTTCCATGATGCCCTGTAAGGTTGCTTTTTTGAAAAATTAGGGACTCTGCCATTTCCACTGGCAGTATATTGCGGACAGCGGTTTGGACTTTTTCAAGGTCTTCTGTTGCGTGAGCGAAGACTCGAATATCAATGTAGCCTATTGGCGGTTTAGAAGACATTGGGCATCGATGTTGTTTTAGATGCTCTAGCTTTTAGCTTTTTTCTTTGGCGTTTCTTGTGGTTTTGGCGGTTTAGGTTTTGCTTGTGCTTGCTCTTTGGCTTTTTGCGCGTGTTCTTTGAGGGCTTGCACGTTTTGGTCGTGTGCGGATTTGCGTTTGACATCTACTGGTAAGCCTATTCTTTTGGCTTGCTGCTTATCTACGCCTGCTTGTTTTAGCTCGTTTAGGCTAAAGCCTTTGCCTTGGCTTTGTTTCCCGTTCTGTTTGGTTATAGTTGGTTTTATGTGGTGCATTTTACTTTGCTCCTCTTCGTTTGCTTGGCCTCATTTTTTCTGCGCCTCTGCCTTTGTGTCTTAAGCCTCTGATGTTTTTGCCTGCGCTGGTCATGCTCCGGAAAACCCTGTTGGTATGCTGCTTTTGGCTTATCCAGTTTACGTCTTTGTCTGCTTTTATGACTGGACTGTTTGGGTCAAGAAGTATTACTTCGAACCATTTTTGGCGTCCGTCTTCGCCAACCCAGTAGCTGTTTAGGACTTCTAGGTTTGGGAACTTTTTTGCTGTGCGTTCTTCAGCTATGAGTCGTAAGCTTTTGGCTGGTTTGAATTTGGCTACTCCCATGCGTTTGGGTCGTCTTCCGGCTTTGGGTCGGATTTTGCGTAGTCCTCCTCTGCGGACTTTGGTGCGTGCGATTATGAAGCCTTGTTTTGCTTTGTAGCCTAGTTTTCTTGCTTTGTCTAGTCTTGTTGGGTGTTCGATGCGTAGTACGGTTGGTTGTTTTCGCCACTGGACTAGTCTTTGCCTCATGAGTTCGTCAACGAATGATTCTTCGGGTTTGGACCATTCTTCCGCTATGTACTTGTATGCCATACTGTTTTTTCCTCCTTTGATGGTTTATTTGCTTATGGTTCAGCCTTTCGGCCACATCCCAGCGGACAATGTTTATCCGCCTGCAATTTCACATCAGAATATCATGGGGCAAAATAAACCTTTCCAGAATAGATTATAGTGCTTGGAGAAAACTTTAGCCTTCTTGTTTATGGTCTCAGTGTTTGTTTTTTCTCTATTGTAGTTGTTGCTGACTCCCTGCCCCTCCAGAACAACAACCAGCAGATTTTGTTGGCGACTGCTTTTTTATTTCTGCTGTGGCTTTGAACTGTGGGCTGGTTGTGCAATCCGCAAGCAGATGCTAAGGATTTTCGCTACAGCAATCCTATTTGGAGGGCTGACTATTGGAAATGGAATTTAAGCTCAAAAAACAACAAACAGCGTATTCAAGGCTAAAAGAGCCTTCTGGCTCAGCCATAACCTCTCTCCCTTTGGGTCTTCAAAATGAAGTCAAGATGTTTCCTTCTTGACTGGTCGGTTTTGATTTCCTTATCTAATATCTCGATATATGAATTGCGTCTGATAAACCGCTGATAACTAGGAGGCTCTTAATTTGTTCCCGATGACATTGCACTCAAACTTTCCGATAGCAATTTTAATTTTTTTGACTAAGAATTTCGTCAAGTATGCCGTTGAAAGGCTATGCTTACCGGGTGTTTTTGCATTAGGTGACTGCTAAGCCATTTTAGAAACGAAACAAGAAGCGCAGTCAAAGCAAAAAGATAAGCCGTTAAAATTACAACCAATAAGGCACATGTAAGCAGTCAATTGCACTGTATGAATAAGCGTTTGCAAAATCAGTTAAAGAGTCGGTAGCTGAGCGGTTACATGTTGATTTTTTGCTTGTTGTTGAAGGCGCTCTTTATTTTGTCGGTATAGGTTGGAAACATTGCTGTTAAGACTGAAGCGCTAAAAAGCACCAGATAAAACAGGTGTGCAAGAGCCAATTCGGGCACCGTGAGGAGGAGAGGCGCATCAAATGGGTAACCAATTGATGTTGGCAGAAGAACAGTGAATATTGGAATGATAAGCACTAGGTTGAGTTTGCTATTTTTGAAGAAGGCTTGAATGTCGCCAGATCTAAACATAACTACTGTTGAAATGAAAAACAGAGTTAACTCTACACTTACGTTTACCCTGTCAAATATGCTTATGTAGAGAAACCCCAGTTCATGAAGCCCAAACTCAGCAGTGGAGAAAGGCCACATCAACTGGATTTGCCCGCCAATTAAAAAGTCACCTACTGCGGCATGGGAAATAAGCGCAAGGAAATAGGGCAGTGCCCTTTGTCGGTAAATTAAGAAAATCGGGATGAATATTACTATGGCACTTACAAGCGAGTGAGTTGGACCTCTATGGATTTCCATCTGCAAAATACGCTCAAAAATTATATCTATGTCCGGTAGAATGGAGAGAACCATCAGTAAGGGTATGTTAGGCTGAAGACGGAAGGGCTTTGCAGAAGCTTTACCTAAGAGGTACGCCAGTGCCATGTGTCCGACAGCAAACGAAGCAGATGTTCCTCCTTTAGACACAGACAGTCTTGTTTTGATTTATTAAGTGTATTGGGTTCAGTTAACTTTAGGTGTTCGCTGGTTGCAACAGAAGTTGTTGCAGAATACCCAGCGACACGCTAAGCTAAGTTATGCTAAAAGCTAGATTTGCTACTTTTTTCTTTGCTTTTCACAACCTTCAAAAAAACCAGAGGTCAAATGCTTGCGACACGCATGATTACCGTAACAGCAAAACCTAAACCGCAGCCGATAGCTATCATCCGCAAAAGTTGCCTGTCAATAGCAATTCTCGATGAATACTCTGGTGACGAGTAAAGCCATTCAGACGTGATAAGAAGAATTATTGCTGTCGCTGCAAGCCACAAGCCCATATCAGATACTGACAATGGAAAGAACATGCTTTATCAACCCTGAACAAAACTGAATAATACATCTACGCCGACATTACTGGGGAATATTTCTTGCTTTTGAATAACAACGGTTTTACCGGTGTTCTTGGCAAGCGCGCAAGCAACCGCGCTGACAACGGGGCAACCTAAAAGAGTAACACTTCGCATAGCTTTTGGCTTATACAGACTTTCATACAAGATGCCTGTTGCTTTCAAGGCAACCCCGTTATCCACGGCTTTCATATCCAGCGTCTTAGTGATGTTAAGAATCTCGCTCGAACATTGAGGCAAAAGCGTGCACAGTTCATGTAGGGGAATCTTGCTGAAATCCAGCTGCAAATGCCTCTCCATCTGAACCATAAGACCAGAGCCAGGCGAGGTAATAAAAACCCCCGGAGATTTTGACGCTAAAAACTTTCCAGCGACAATATCCTCGGCTGACGCCTTCCCCGAAAAAACGTCGGATAAGAAGACTAGAGGGTCTTTTAGGTTTTTGAGGTAATCAGGCAGATTGGCATCCTGAGGGTAAGACGGAATATAATATGCCTGGGTTATGTATTTTAAGTCGTTAATCATGCGGTCAAGGGTTGAATAGGCAGATTTGGCGGTGCTGTCCAGCAGGCTGCTTTCCACATACTTGCCTCTTCTAGTTAGAGTAAAGATGGCGCCCCAAAACGTAAAGCCTAACCCTATAAATGCAGCAATCTGCAACTCGTAGAGGAACGAGGCAACAAGGAAAAGAACGCCAGCCACAAAGAAAAATGAGGCTAATCCATTTAAACTGCCCTTGGATTTTCTTGGATAACTCACAAAATCTATCTCCGATAAAAAGTTAGAGTACTGTTGAGAATGTATGTAACAGGAAACTTTTTCTTTAAGGTTTCTGCAACCTAACGATTGCTCGGCAACACTTTCTTGGCATTTCCCTTACACATTTTTCTCATAAACAACAAGGGGAAATCCAAGATTTTAGAAACGATACCTAACCCTGAAAACATAGCCTTAAGATTATCAATATCGGTATGGTTAATTGCGCCAAGAAGGGGGGCAGTGGCCAAGTAAACCACCAAAAAGACGGCAAAGCCTGCGGCAAGCATCAGCCACCAATAGGCTAAACTGAAAACGTTTATGAACAAATAAGCCACCGCTGAAGCAAGCGCTGATGCAGCAAAAATCCGAGCAGATATGCCAAAGTCTGCCTTAACCTTGTAATTTTTCCAAATCCAATAAAGCCCCCAAGCAATGCTTGGTGTACTTGCAATAACGGTTCCAAGGATGCCTCCCATTACAGCGTAGGATTCAGAGAGCATAACATTTCCACCGCCCAACGAGTACAAATAAGAAATCAGAAAATACGTTGCTGGTAGCCCAACCGCTAATGAAAGAACACTTTGCTTCATAACCTGATTCGTTTTCCCAATACCTGTCTGGAATGTTCCTAAGCTAATATTTCCCGCCAAGACAAACAGGTTGATTATGGAGGATAATGCCAAGAATAACGGTGCATGAGGAAACTTGGGTTCTGCGTTGGCAATAAACAGCGCGGTTAATATGCCGTCTTTGGGAAACAGAGTGTTAACAAGAGGCGTTGCTAAAGTTATCAGCAGCATTGTCGCGGGCACGAGAAGAATAGCAGTATACTTAACTGAGGAAGCAAAGACTGTTTTAACCAGTTGAGGTTCTTTTTCAGGATTGAGCTTGGAAAAAACTGGGAACAGAGCTGTTGCAACTGGAAAAGAAACGAACGTCAAAAGCACTGAGAAGTAAATTGCCGCATAATAGTTGCCCATCATGGAGTCGCCAGCATAAAGAGCCATCATAAAAGCGAAAACTAGGGGAAGCACCCCAATCACAATATTTGAAACCGTAAGCGGCATTCCATACTTTAGCAAAGGCTTGAGAGTCTTGCAAATATCGCATTTCCCAACCTTTACTTTACGCAGGGGTCTAAACAATGAAAAATACACGAGGATAATTCCGACTACTCCGGCAGCAACAAAAGAAACGGTCGCTGCAACAACTGCCCCAAGAACACTAAAGCCCAAAACGACAAGTAAAGGGCCAAGAGCAGTCTTAACAACAGCTTGGAAAATCGTTGTTAAACTGTTAAGCTTCATTTTTTCAAAACCAACAAAAATAGCGCCCGCAGCAGAAAGGATAGCTCCAGCAAACACCGAGATTGATAAAACAGCAATAAACGTTGAAGCGGCAGGTCTCTCCAGAATCAAAGCCAGAGGGCTGGCTAACCCAAAACATATCAAAGCTAAAGCTAAGCCGGCTATGATTTCAAAAACCACGCCGGTAACGATTACATCATGAATTTCAAAGTTTTTACCAGCAGCTCTAAGACTGGCTATCTGCTGAATCATAGCCGAGTTTACCCCAAGATCCCTAAAGAAGTTAATCATGGAAGCTGGAATCAACGCAACACCATACAAACCCAACTGTTCATCAGTTAAGAGCGCTGCCAAAACAAGTGTCCCGATGGCCATGATTACTGTAGAGCCCGCCACCCCAAGCATCAAGTGGAAGCTACCTGTCGCCGAAGACTTCCCCATCTCCATAGCTTTGTCCATACAGTACCAGTACCGATTCTTTCCAATTATAGAAGAATCCTGTTCTTATAGGCTTTGGAAATCGCTTCCAAATCTTTGAGTCCATCCTGACCCGTTGAAGAAGGCGCAGCATCATTTACTAAGCAGTCAACAAAGTGTTGCAACTCATCTAAGTGGGGTCTGAAAAAATTTGACACTCCCTTGGTTAGCATCTGGAAAGCCGCAGACATCATCCGAGGTGGCATGTGCTCAACAGAAATATGCTTAACACTACCCAAGAAGTCAACCCTGAAGGTGAACTGCTGAGAAAACCACCCAACATTAATAACCGCCAATGAACCTGACTCAAAACGTGCCAGACACATCGCTGAATCCTCAAAGTCCATGCCGAAACGGTGCCCAAACTGACCCTTAATATCCACAATCTCGCCGAAAAACCAACGTAGCAGATTAATCATGTGGCAGCCTAAATCAACCATAACTCCGCCCCCTGTGAGTTTGGTATCAAACCACCAGTCAGGAACAGGAACAGGCGAGTGCCCATCTGCACGGTGAAAGAAAGGACCAGAACTAATGTATGTTGCATGCACATTCTCTACGTCACCAATCAACCCGTTCTCCAAGTCCTCCTTAACCTGGCGAAAATCCCTGTTGAACCTCAACGGGTAACCAAGCATCAACTTCACAGAATTGCGCTCAGCAACAGAAATAACCTCTTTTCCCTCATCCACAGTTACAGCGATTGGTTTTTCAAGAAAAATATCCTTCCCAGCCTCAGCCGCCTGCAAAGCACACTTGAGATGCAGATGAGTAGGCAGCGAGATCAACACTGCATCAACCTCAGGGTCCTTGAACAGTTCAGCGTAGTCAGTAAAGGTCTTCTTTACACCAAAATCCTTTGCTTTCTTTAGTGCCTTTGAAGAAGTATCGGCGACAGCTACCACCTGGGCGTTAGACAGCTTTAAGCTGTGCCTAAGATGAACTTGACCGATGTGCCCTAACCCAATAATACCTAATCTTACATTCCTCAAACCCTAATCATACTCCGTTCGCTACTCTAAACCAAGCCATTTTCCAAGCCCAACAAAAAGCACAAGCTTAAGCAGTCGGCGCTTTAGTTTCCAGTTAAACGTTTCCTTAGGATACATTGCTCTAAAAGAATCAAGCGACTCGCCCTTTGCAACAAAAACGCGCCTGCCCAACCCCTCTTTTTCTGCAACTTTAAGGTACTCTATCTTGTTTGGGTTTAGCCAGGCTATCCGTGCAGCGGCAGAGTCGATAGCCACAGGGTCACGGCTCGCCATTGTCAACGCCATTTTGCGCGGCTGGATTCCTGTGGCTATGTTGTTGTTTATGAGGCACAGGTTAAATCGCATTGCTTTGTTTAGGGCCACAATTACGTTTCCAAGGTCTGAGTGATACTTGAATTTTTTAGGCACTGGATTGCAGCCGTAGATGTTCTTTAAAGCGCACGTTAACTTGATTGGATCAACGGTGTATTTTATGTGTGCAATGTTAACCCTCAAATCTGCATCCTTGATTATTCTGGGAACCAGGAAATTGTAGGTTTGTCCGTTGCAGGCTACCTCAACCGCGTCACAATTCCCCTCTGACAGGTTAACAAGCCGCACGTTTTTTTCTTGGGCAAGCTTCTCAAAACCTAGCATCCTAAACGCGTACTTGCAGCGCATGGCAGAAGCATCCGACTCTACAATGGCAATTTCCACTTGGGGATTGGCTTGCTCGCGAATCAAATCAATCAGCGCAGACACAAACTGAGGCTCAGTGGTTTGCCCCGTAGTGCAGTCCCAATAATAGCATAAGTTGGGTTTGATTACGACGCGCTTTAGATTCTTGTCAAAAGAGTAATCGATTAGCTTTAGCGATTGGGAAATCGCCTGCTTCGCTGGATCTTCCATGCTTTTTTGTGTTTTTACTAAGCTAACTAAACTCAAACGTCTAATTCACCTTGTCTCATAAACTAACATATCAGAATTCATGTAAGACAGCCAAAAACTCCCTAAGATTGTAAACGAAATTCTTCACATCCCTGACGCTGCCAATTTTAGGCAAAGCACCCAAGAAACACTCCGCTTGCGCCCTCAGCACCTCAGATTTTGAAAGATGCTTTGCGTAGACGCGAATTAGCCTGCCAAAGGAGTGCTCAAGCAACTCGTTGGAGAACATTTCAGAGTCAACATAAGAGAAGTACACGTCGTCACAGTCACTCTTGGAAGGGGTGGCTTTCGGTTTTCTCACCTTATGCTGGAAAGGCAGGGACTGCAAGACATCATCTAAGTAGAGGTTCCATCTGGGCGGACAATGCTCGCTCTCAATATTTTCC
>QYYE01000051.1 GCA_003589585.1 Candidatus Bathyarchaeota archaeon | reverse complement strand
GAGTGCAGATGAAAACTCCCAGCGTATCTGGGGCATTTCACGCGAACTTTTAGCTGAGTACGGCTTGGGATTAGACATAGTTTATGACGATCCAGAGTATCCAGTTGCAGGTAAATACCAGCAGGTTTACTACTGGAACCAAACCAGCCTCAAATAAGAGCCTTTAAGTTGCCAGCATATTTGCCGTATCCAGCAGACTCAAATCCAAAGGCTTTCTGGTTTCACTGCATTTTTTCAAATCAGTGCTTATAATTTTGCCATTCAGTAATCCAACCGCCATGTTACCTTTCGCTTCGCAGAAAAGCTCAACAGCTTTCTGGGCAAACAAACTAGCCAGTAATCGGCTGCGTGCTGTGGGGCTTCCGCCGCGCTGGGCATACCCAAGAATCGATAAGCGTACTTCCGATTCTGTTTGGCGCTGCATTTCACGTGCCATTTTGCTTGAGTCGCCAAAGCCTTCCGCTGCTACAATTATGCCTGCTTTTTTTCCTTTTTTAGCGTTTTCTTCCATTAATTTGTTGACTTCTTCAAGAGTCACAGGCTTTTCAGGTATAAGAATAACTTCTGCGCCAACGCATATGCCTACTTCAAGCGCCAAGAATCCTCTTTTGCGCCCCATAACTTCGACTACAAATATGCGCTCGTGAGAAATTGCGGTATCTCGTATTTTGTCTATGGCGCCGACTGCAGTGTTGACTGCTGTGTCGAATCCGATGGTTTCGTCTGTTCCATAAACGTCATTGTCTATGGTTGCTGGAATACCAACCATTAAAGCGTCGCTTTTTTTGCTTAACTCTACAGCGCCTCTAAATGAGCCGTCACCGCCAATAACTACCAGCCCCTCAACGTTGTTCATGCTTAGGGTTTCAGCTGCTCTTTCAACGCCGCCAGGTTCTTCAAACGCTGGGCAACGGAGCGTGTGGAGCATGGTGCCGCCCAGCTGAATTATGCCTCCCACGGTTCTGGGGGTTAGTTTTCTGTAGGTGTTGGTTAGTAAGCCATCCCAGCCGCGTTCAAACCCTATCACTTGGAGACCTTTTGCGTGAGCGATTCTGGTGACTGCTCGGATGGCGGCGTTCATGCCTGGTGCATCGCCGCCTGATGTTACTATGCCGATTGTTGTTACCAATCAAATTCGCCTCTTCTTTTCCAAAAACGCGTTAGCATTTTTTAAAATAAATACTTATCTTAATTGGTATGGTTTGAGGCAATTATGTGTTTGTTTTTTTCTAGTAGTGGTTGTTGGCGACTACCCCCTCCCCTCACAACAACAACCAGTGGATTGTGCAGCGATTGCTTTTTGGCGTTAGGTTGAGGTTGGGGTTGTGCTCTGGTTGTGCAGGTTGCCACAAGCAGTGCGGGGGTGCCAGCGTTAAAGCGGCTGTTGCTCTGCCCCAGACCCCTCCCCTTTCATAAAGACCCAATCTTTAACATGCATACGCTGAAGAAGCCGCCATTATGGATTTCCCAACCATAGTTTTCCTTTGGACCTAAAGTTGTGCTCTGCATATTTTTGAGGCTGAAACTTCACCGCTAAAGTTAAAACTAAGCATCATTATTGTATGAACCCACCTGAAAGCATGAAAAACTTGCTTAGGAAAGGGGGCTGTCGGCTAGTTTGGTCTAGGCTTGTAGCCTCGGGCGCTATAGACCCCGGTTCAAATCCGGGCAGCCCCATTCCTGGATGAAATTTCAATAATGACGTAACTTGATATTTCTGGTGAAATCTTTTGAGATGCGTCTTCTGAGATGTTTTACAGGGGGCTTTCCTTAAAGGTTTCCGCGATTATTGAGTGGCCATCGGCTGAGAATTTTTTCTTTTTCTTTCTCTGTGCGTTTTGCTTCTTCCACGTTCGCTTTTATGAGCTCGTCCAAGACCTTTTCAAACGAGATGGCGGTGAATTGTGCTGGGCGTTCGGGACTTGCGTTCACCATCCCTTTGGCTTGGAGGTTTCTGAGGCTGCGGTGGATTTGCCGCTTGTATGTTTCCAGCGTTTCGGCTATGTCTGCTGCTTTTTGGCTGCCACTCTTCGTGAGTGAAACGTAAACCTCGGCATCTGTCTGTTTTAAGCCGAGGCTCGTAAGTGTTTTGAGTATCCATTCCTGGGTTAATTCTGACACTTCCTGTTATTCGGAACGAAACTCCCAAAAAAAGAAGGAGATTGAAGCAACTTACTGCCCGATTAGATTTCTTTTAAAGTATACTCCTTCTGGGTGGTTAGCTATTATGTAGTTTATCATAGCAGGAGGAACTCCGACTAATGAGTAAAAGGCAGACATCATGCTTGGCGACAGGTAGAGCCACTTGTTTTCTATTTGCAGAACTTGGACAGGGTTAGTGACTACAAAGGCGTTGTTGATTTGGAATACCCTTGCATCACGACTGTGAATTATCGCTGATAACTCGGGATTTATTGGAACTTCTTGTATCCATTCGATGACAATTCCATGGGGTGCGTCTTTAATTTCAATTATAATGTCATAAGCCGCGCCAAAGGTTGATACCATAGGGTTTTTGCCCATTGCATTTTCAGGTCCGATTGCTAATACTGGAGTGGCGAGCGTAGCTAGGGTAATAAATGCCATAGCTAACACTAAAACTGCTTTTTTCATTTCTTTTTCACCTCCTTTTACATCACTCGTGATTTGAAATCTTCCAATCGAAAAACAATTAAGACAAAATACGGCTATTAAACATGGGCGTGCGACAAAAGTCCGTCCCACCCCAGATTTGGGAGAGGTGACAATTGGGCGAGGAAACAATAGAGAAAGTTCTGAGAAACCTCGGCTTAACAGACACGGAAGCGGAAGTTAACATTTTCCTTGCCAAACGCGGCGTTCTTAAATGCAGCGAAGTAGCCAAACAAATGAAGAAAGACAGAGCTCAAGCCCTCCGCATCCTGAAAAGCCTTCAATCTAAGGGCTTAGCGGAAGCGACACTTGAAGTTCCTACCCGTTATGCACCAGTCCCCTTTGAACAGGTCATCGACTTAAGCATCAAAGCAAAAAAAGACGAAGCCGCACTCATGGAAAACACGAGAAACGAACTGCTTAACTATTGGAAAAAAATCGGCAAGAGTGTTACTGAGCCCTTACCTGACAAGTTTATGGTAATTGAGGGAGACAAGATTTACGCTAAAATCGCCCAGATGATAAAAGAAACAAAGAACCAGTTATCATCAATCTTCACAGGTCCAGACCTGTCGCGTGGTATTCAGCTCGGTCTCTTTGAAGCAATCTCTCATCATCCCTTAAAATCAAAAATCCAATTTAGATTCCTCACAGAGCTATCCGAACAAAACGTAACAACCGTAAAGTCTCTTCTTGAGAGAGCCTTGAAAGCAGACGTTAACTTCAAAGGAAGAAATCCTGAATTGGGCTTGAGACTCTTCCCTCGTATGGTGATAAGAGACAATGTGGAAATCTTGTTTTTTATCAGGCCGAAGACCGCAACAGAGTCAGGAGACCTTAGCCTATGGACAAACTGCACCGATCTGGTTCAATCATTCAGCGTCGTCTTTGAGGATTCATGGACAAACTCCAAAGACGTCCGCGAAAGAATCATGGAAATTGAAACAGGCAAGCCAACACCGACAGCTCGCGTCATTGGCGATGTGGATACAGCACGCAGAACCTATGACGAGGTCTTGAATTCAGCAGACGAAGAAGTCATCATGATGATTTCTTCCAAAAGTCTCATTGAATCTTGTAAGCACTTTTCACTGTTAAAGGAACGAATTGACAAAGGTGTCTCCGTCAAGATTATGGCACCCATAACCAAGGACAATTTGCAGGCTGCTCAAGAGCTGTCGAAGTTTTGCGCCGTCAGACATGCGCCCACAAGTAATTTAGACACTGTTATTGTAGATGGAAAACGCCTTTTTCAGTCCCAAGATTCAAGCAGCCGCAAACCAGTCTTAGCATCACATTTCTACACAGATAATCTTGAATACGTGAAAAAGACAAAAAGCGTACTGGATGAACTCTGGAGAAATGCCCAAGCACCCTCAGTCAGTACTGCTAAATCCATTAGCAAACTTGTCTTGCCAGCTGCACCAGTTGTCGATGGAGAAAGTGCTTGGTTAAGGCGAGACAGTCCATACAAAAAAATAACCTTGAGCGTCGAGAAAAAAACCAGGGTGACCACAGAAAAAGAAGTTCTGAACACGATTATCAACGCTGAGAAATATCCGGCTGACTGGCCAAAGGGTCCAGTGAGATTCTATGGCAGCAGCGGACATACGGTTATTCATCCACCAGACAGCTTTGGCTTGCCTGACTTTATGATTTGGGCTAACCATTTCAACAAGCAATCTTCATACGGAGCCGTGGACTTACTATTTATCTACTTGTGGCTAGAAACCCCGAAGGGCTACGCCTATGTACCCGTGGCACGAGTGGCAGATGCTCCCAAAGACGGTCCAGGAATGAAATTTGCGAACTCCCTTTTTGCAGGTACTCCTGCTGAGCGAAATGCTAACCTTGTCAAGAAAGACGAGCTTCAAATACGATTTCATGGTAACACTTTTTTTGCTGGATGGACAAAGCCCATCTCACTTATACCCTCAAAATACACTCTCCCGCCGGCATGCATACTGTTGGAAGGCTACGGAAAACTCAGAACTGTCGCGTTCGAGTCCGTACTGCCTTCTGGCGCAAAGGTAAGGGACGAACGCAACACCTACGATGCTTTCGTAACTTTCTATCATCCGGCATCAAAATACTCCGGACCAGGAACAGACGGAACAATAAGCAGAGACGTAGTTGCGACGATTTATCCGCCGAGCTCAACAGAAGCCTAAACTGTAATGCAAAACATCCAAACCTGCCATTCAGCAAAGTACTTATCGTATAAATAAGGGGGCTATAGATAAATCCGGGCAGCCACACCATTGCCCTGTCTATTGGACATGGAATGTAGGTCTTTTTTGTTGTATTTCAGCCTATTTTAGCCTGTGGCGGAAGTTTATGTAAGCATGTTCAATGGAGGAAGTTTTTAAATTTTGGTAAAACATGGTTTTATGTTGGAAAGTTTGAAGGGTGTGTGGAAGTGAAAAAGCTGAATTCTCAGGGTCGACTAATCTTGCCTAAAGATTGGCGTGAGTCTGAAGTTGGGGGATAGCAGAGAACTCTATGTTATCAAGAGGAAGGGATACTTGAAGTTGGTTCCCCAACGTCAGTTGATTTAACCGAGTGCTTCGATAAATTTGACTTAGGCGTCAAATCTATTGGTGACTGGAGTGAATTTGAGAAGTAATATTATGGGAAACATCCATGAGGTTCTTGAATGCTAACATCTTTATCTACGCTTACAATAAACCCAAGAAAACGTTAACTGAAAAAGAAGAAACAATGAAGAACAAGCAAAGGAAATAATCAGTAATGTTTCCCAAGGCAAAGAACAGGTTATTACAATGGTTGTACACATCTCCGAAGTAGTAAATATACTAAAAAATGGCTTGTCAAGAGATCTATTAACATGAACGATTCTTAGGCTCTTCATGCTAGACAACGTGACTATACTGGACGTGAATGAGGAAACATACTTTGCCGCAATCGAATTAGGTGAAGACTTCAAGACTGAACCCAACGATTCCTTAGCCATAGACATTATGCGGCAGAAGGACATTTCAGAGATTTACTCTTTTGATAAACACTTCGACAAAGTGGATAGCATAATTAGACTGCCCATCACATAAGGCAAAATATCTCTCAGTGATGACTCGAGATCTATAGACGCCAGTTCAAATCCATACAGTCACAGCCCTTTTTTTGTAAAATGGAAAAGTTAGATATGATGAAAGGCTTAAATTATTTGCCATTACATACCCATTTACTTGACCGATGAGGAACAGATAACTGAGGAAACTCAAATTTTAGAGGATGCCAAGCTTCGTTATATAATATTTGGTGCAATGTTGGGCTTTGCAATAGCTTTTTTGGGAGGTGCCTTGCTGTTTGGTTTGCTTCCCCACCTTTTAATTGGGCAGACACTGTTTAACGGTCCAACTGGACTGATGTTTTCTATCCTTTGTTTAACAGTAGCGCCTGCAATTGGAGCCTTAACCATGTTTAAGATTGGTAAGAAAAGAAACTTTAGATGGCCTAACCCAATTCTTCCCTAAGTTTAATTATGCGATATTTCAACCTAACCCTCAAACCGACTGCCTAATTTTATAGTAACCTTACTCGATGTTTTTCTTGAGCACCTGAACAGTAATCGCCAAAAACACCACCGAAAACAAAACCTGAGCCGCCAAATCGACAAGAAGCATCTGCACATTTACCAAACCACCCATGGCTTGACGCAGCAAATCAACCGAATATGTGAGAGGCATGGCATAAGCCACAACTTGAAGAAACGTCGGCATCGCCGCTAAGGGGATGAACACGCCGGAGATGAAAATCATGGCGATACGCACTACGGTGGCGGGAGGCATGGCTTGTGGGATGTCGCGGAAGGGTGCTGAAAGCAGTAGCCCAAATGCGGAGAACGTGAAGGAGGAGAACAGGATGCCTAGAAGGAACAGGGGCAGGTTTGGCAGTGGAGCAAAGGGAATCATAATTGCAGTGTAAGCCAAAGAGAGAATCACTCCGTAGATAAATCCTGCTAAAGCTTTCCCCAGCACTATGGCAAATAGGGATATGGGCGCGGTGAGAAGAAGATTAAACGTTCCGGTTCTTCTCTCTAGCGGAAGCGCTATCGCCTGAATTGCTCCTGCCCCAAAGAACGCAGCTATCGCTACCAGCCCTGGAGTGGCAAAAGATATGTCTACGGCTCTGCCGATGGAAAAGGATAGAAAAAGCGATACTGGCAAAAGCAGCCCAAAGATGAGGTTTGGTCCTTTGAGGAAGTAGATTTTTACGTCTTTTTCAGCTATGAAGATAGCCCTCTTGAAGTCTTCAATCCATGCTTTAGTCATTTGCCTTAACCTCGTTTGGCTTCATCTGCTCTTTTTCGATAGTCATAAGTTCTGGACGCAAGCCTGTAAGTTTGACAAAGGCATCTTCAAGCGTCGGCTTCAAAGTGCTGATAGAAACAATTTTTAGCTGATTCTGCTTGGCAAAATCAAAAATAAAGGGCAAAGCTTCCGAGCTATCATCGACATACAGCCTAAACTTGTCTCCGGCAACTACTACATCCTTGACGTGACTGAGACCCCTCAAATTGTCTAAATTCACTGCTGGGTCAAACGAAACCTCAATGGCTTGTTGAGCTTGGGTGCCAAGTTTAAGTTTTTCAGGAGTATCCATCGCAATGATTTTACCATTTGCGATAATTGCCACGCGTTGACAGCATACGTCAGCTTCCTCAAGATAGTGTGTTGTCAGAAAAACTGTTGTGCCCATCCTGTTTAGCTCTCTAATCAAGCCGCGGATTTCTCTGGCGCTCTGCACATCCAACCCCGTGGTCGGTTCATCCATAAAAAGAATCTCAGGTTCATGCACCAACGCAGCGGCAATCATCAGGCGCTTTTTCATTCCCCTCGAAAATGTGCCGACACGGTCACTTCGCCTATCATACAAGTTCACGGTTTCCAAAAGCTCTTTTGCCCTTTTTTCCCGCCTCTCTTTGGGCACGCCATGGAGTTTAGCGCAAAAAATAATGTTACCCCAAGCAGTCATCTCATCATATAGGTTTGAAGTGTCAGGGACAACGCCTATGTGCTCTTTTGCCTCTACTGGTTCAGTAGCGAGGTTATGGTTTAAAATGGAGGCTTTTCCTTCTGTGGCTTTTGTTATTCCAGTTAGCATGTTGATGGTTGTGGTTTTGCCTGCACCGTTAGGGCCAAGGAAACCGAAGAATTCACCCTTTAGAATCTCAAAGCTAATGTGGTCTACTGCTAAAACGTTAGGGTAACGCTTGGTTAAGCCCTGAACTGTTATGGCTGTTTCCATTTTCTTTTATCTGACCTTTATTCTTTATTTTGTTTGTAATAGAAGTGGGGTTGGTTTTGGGTAAATGGCATGCTTGTTAAGGGTTAGTTTTAGCTTTTAGTTCTTTTATTTTTTGGTCCATAGCTGAAATCTCTTTCTTTAGTTCCTCAGCGTAGTTTTCCAGTCGCTTTATTTTTTCTTCTTTTGTTAAGAAACGCCTTCCATGAGAGTGCCCATGGCAGTTCCCTAGGGTTGGCAGCGACATTCTTCTGACATTGGGTTTACCACTTCTTTGTTTTTCTCTCGGACTTTACTATCGAAATGAAAGTATTTAAGCTATTAAGTTTATAGTAAAATAGCCGCTATCTATAAAGAAAGTGTCAAGCCACGACTGAAAAGTGCAACCACAAATGCTTGTGCCCATCAAGGAATGTCATAAGCAAGAAAAGGACTCTCCTAATCATCAACGCCCTATCAACTAAGGAAAACTCCAATTCAATGCATAATGAAAGAACTAGAAGGCATAAGCCCCAAAACTCTCCGACACACTCAAAGAGTTACTGGCTGAAGAATTAATTGAAAGGCAATCGTTTGTCTAGATACCCACAAGAGTCAAATATTCCATAACTAACGACGGCATGGAGCTCGAAAAAGCAATAATAGCTCCAATAAAAAGGACAGCCCTAAGAAAGCATAACAACAGAAATTGCTCCTCAAAATGCCAAGCGCTCCCCCGCACAGAGTAACGGAATACAGAAACAATAAAATTCCTTGGGCTAAAGTTCTTAACATTGACCCATGTTTACATAGGCAATTTTTATTCACTCCAAAGAAGCCAGTTGATTGCATTTCTAAGCAATTGGTCCATCTGATCTAAGTGCTCGTGAGCGTGGAAGTTAAGGTGAATGATTTTTCCTTTGCCGCTTTCTTTTACAGTTATGGCAGGGAGAAGAGTTGTTTCAAGTGAGCTGCTTGTTTGGTCAAGGTTTTTTGCGAGTACAATCCCGGTTGTTCCCGCGAAGATACAAGCGTTTCCCGAGCAAGCCCCCAGAGCTATTCGGTCACCGATGCTGAATCCTTTGGTGACCGGGTGCTCGGTGCAGACTTCAAGTGCCGCTTGGGTATAGTTGAGCGGTTGGTATGTGGCTTGGCTGTAGCCTAAAATTTCGTTTAAAGGCTCAGGTTTGCTTGTTAATATTCTGTCTATCAGCAGAACGGACTGGCTGTTTTCAACGTAAGTGCAGAGGTTTTGAACCCATTTGGAAGGCATTTTTTGTTCTGGCGCTACAATTATGAGGTCGTAGTTATAGAGCTCGGTCATAAGGTGAGCTGCATTGTAGATGTCTACGAAAGAGTAGCGGTTCTTTTGAAGCCATGCCCTTATCAAATCAGCGTTTTCTGCTTTTTTAGGGTCGGAGAGAAGCGCAATTTTTCCTCCACGCATAAAGCAGTTTTTGGTTTTAGCTTGTGTTTGAGCACTTTGGGCTCGGAAACGTAGCTGATAGATGTTTTTTCTTATCTCCTGATTAGTCATAAAGGTCATGGCTGCTGCTTCGGTTTCTCCCGGCATGAGGCTGGGTATTTGTGCAGACGGCGTTTTAAACTGTATAAAGGGGTTTTCTATTGCTTGGATTGTTACGTTAGTTGCTTTGCCTGTTCCCCTATTCTTAACGTTAAGCTGAGCAGTGTAGGCGGTGTCTTTCATAATAAATGAAGGAACATTCGCATCGAACACTAAATAAGGTCTTTCAACCCATTTTCTCCTGTATTTGTTCTTTTTTTCTTCGTTTTCCTCTTCCCCTCTAGTTCTCTTTTCTTCCTCAGCTTTTTTCTGGTTTAGCCTGCTTTTGATTTTTGACGAAGGAAGCCCATCATAATGCATCCATAACGCGGATGCGCCTGATGCAGTCGCCCCTATTGCTATTGCTCCTCCCAAGATTAAAATCCATGGCAGGTTATCAGGTTCACCGTTTCCAGCGATTATTTCAAGTGGTGCCTCGGCTGGCTCGGACCACATTTCGCTGTCGTCTTGGACTTCAAAGTAGATTGTGTGGGAGCCTTCAGGCAGGTTGTCTGCGGTGAATGTGCTTGTATCGCCTATTTCTCCAGATATGCTTGATATCCACCGGTAATTTGTAATGTATCCGTCAATGTCCTCGCCATACCCGTTAAATGTGACTTGGTTGCCAACTGTGGCAGGGTTTGGTGTGATTGAGATTATTTTAGCGGTTGGTCGAGTAGAAGTTGGGGTTCCATTGGGGAAACTAGTGGGCGTTGGAGTGGGTGTGCCTTCAACTTGTACTGTACTTGATAGTTCAACGGTTCGGTTTGGAGTAACTTCGGTAACAAGGACTTGGTATTCGCCATTTTGATTGGTTGCTTGTCCAGACGGAAATTGATTGGGGTAATTTATTGTTCCAAAAGCTTCTCCGAGGGCATTTGAGGTTATTGCTAAGTCTGCGTTAGATGTCGCGCCATCTGGTCTAGTTACTTGCACGTTATACCTGTATGCGTTGTTACTAGCTCCGCCAGTTATGGTTAATCCTATAGGAATAGTCTCGCCTAGCTGAATTGTTGAGGGCACCGTGATTTCTCTTAAGGTTAAAACAGAAAAATTCATAACAGCGGCATTACGAGCAAAAGAGCGAGTGGCATTCTCATTTCCAAGAACCACAAAATGGTTTACTCCTGAATCACTTCCAACACATGAAGGCACAACAAAGTTTGCGCTCAAACCAGCAGTGGAATCTGCCCTTCCTGACGCTCTTTGTTCTCCAGAATCAAACGGGTAACCGCTATTATCGATGTCAAACCAAACAATCCAGCTTCCATTTGCCGCTGTTACTTCTCCAGTTAATTGAACTTCATCGCCGACTTTACCGCTGTTTGGAGATAGCTCTGTTATGATTACAGTGTTTCCGTTAACAATCTGGCTTAAAGCTAGTCCAAATAAGGTTGGAACTATAATAAGCAGAACCATAAACCAATTGACTATTTTCTTCTTCATTTTCAAGCACCAAACTTTGCAAATAGCTAGCTTATTGAAGCTTGAATTTTGAAGGCGCTAACCCTGCGGGGAGCAACCGTATTCTGCCTGATCAGGGTTGAAGCAGCGGATATGATTTCAAAAGCTTGTTTTTCATTATTTTCTGCGTATCAAAAATAATATCCGAAACTGGTACAGTGCGCTTGCCAGAATTTTCACCCATAACATCAATGATAAAATTTGCAACCTGCCCTTTTGAAATATCTAACTGGAGGTCAGATATCAAGCCTTTGTCATGTTTAACGTCTGAGAGGGTTTTGAGGTGAATCGGCGTTTTGTTTAGCGTTACAGGAATTATGCACTCTTGCTCTTTCACTGTTGCGTTTTCGTAAAAAGCAAACATGTTTTGGCAATTTTGGGCATAGCTGGGGATACCGATTGAGACAAAGTCATCGACATCCTTTTGTTCTGTCTTAAGTCTAACCTCCTTAACATTGAATGATGCCTCCTAAATGAAACCGCTTGGGAAAAGATAGCATTTGAGAGCCGCTTGGTCCTTGGCTGATTTGTTTTTCAAATATGCCTTCCAAATTTTTAGAGCTTCTTGCTCACCTTTTTTCTTAACATCATCAAGGATAGCTGATGCTTCATTTGGCAAAAGAGAGGTGAGTGTTTCTATGCCGATTCTTCCCCAGTGGTCATCTACATATTTTCTAAGCCAATTCTTTTCGGCTATAAAAACAAGGATATAAGCTAAGGGTTTAGCTGGGTCTGCCTCAAAAAACACGTTTTGAACCGTGCCCACTGTCTTGCTGTTACTTGATAATACTTTTTTACCGCGAAGTGAACCAGCCTCTATCATGAACCTTACACCTCCAAGCTTCTACTGTAAGAACGCAAATTCAACCGTTAATGACTTCGTAGAGAAGCGATGAAGCGATTTTTCGCCCAAAACATTCGCTGTGCAATAAGGATTATGATTATTTCTCGCTTTTGCGCGCCTCTTCAACAAGTATTAATACTGAGGAAATATTTCAAAATTTGCTAGGACCGCTGGACGGCATTTTGGGATTGCCTGTCTGATGAGCACTCGCCGCTCTGATAGGCTAGTGCAAGGTACTGTTGTTTTGGCTATGCAGTTGATGTGATGATGGCTAAGTAGGCAACCATGAGCACGTTAAAGGTAAAAAGGGAAAAAACATTAAGGGCACTAAAGATGTCGGCGCGTCTTTTCCTCAGTATATTAGTACAGGCTAAAAGTGATGATGCTAAGGGTATGGTTGAAAAAGCAACAACCCATCGAAGATCCATAACCGCAATTGTACCTTTCCAAGCATAAAAGGCAAGCATCAGGGTAGCCGCCAAAGCAGCCCCTAAAATGAGGCCAAAAACCGTTCGTTCGCCTTTTCTAGCACCGATATTTCTTTTGACGACTTTGCGGTCAACTTCAACATCTGGAGCTTCAAGGCTTAAGCTAAGCATTAGCCCATACAACACAAATGGAATGGTGAAATAGGCAAACCAAGGGTCAAATTGACCTCTAATGGCTAAGTATCCCATGGCTGGAATTCCAAAGCCAGCGGCTAATGCTACGGCTAATTCGCCTAGACCTCTGGAGACCAGACGCAGGGGCGGTGCAGAGTAAAACCACCCAAGAAAGTTGGCGCCAAGAGCAATAAGCAACACTTCGATTGGGGCAAGGTGGAAGATGACAGCTGAAACTGCCAAAACAACCGATAGTGACATGAATGCGAGGGAAACTAGCCGGGCGGTCGGCAGAAGCCTTGGGTTATCGACAAGAATGTTATTGCCTGAAAAGAACTTTCGCTTCTCAACCAATCTATCAGCTTTTACATCGAAATAGTCGTTGCTGTAATGCGTTGAAAGGTCACCAAAAAGCACAATAGCGTAGAACCAAGCAAACCGTATAGGGTCAAAGTATCCACCGCCTACAATAGCTAAGAGCGAACCAAGAGAGAATGCTAAAACCCCACCTACCACTATGTGCAGCCTCACGATTTTGAGAATCGAAGCAATCTTGGCGGGCTTCATGACCTTTCTCTAACCTTAGAATGGATAGAACGACTTATTTACTTAATTCCGTTAATACAGGCTAAAGGGC
>QYYE01000050.1 GCA_003589585.1 Candidatus Bathyarchaeota archaeon | reverse complement strand
CCAGCCTTTCTCTTTAACCAAATCATACATCGGCGTTCCCGGAAACGGAGTGGCAACATTATAGAAGCCAACATCGTCTGGCGCAACCTTTTCTATGAACTTGATGGTTTTCCACGCGCTCTCTTTGGTTTCGCCTGGAAAGCCCAAAATAACATTCGGCACAGGCTTTAATCCTGTTTCTCTGACCCAGCCGAGAACTTTAATGGTTAACTCAGGAGTTATACCTTTTTTCATGGCGTCTAAAACCTGCTGTGTACCCGACTCAACGCCGAACCAGACGGAGACGCAGCCAGCCTCCTTCATCTTCAAAAGCAAATCCTTGGTGAGCATGTCAACGCGTGTTCCGCAGTTCCACTCGATTTTCAGCCCTCGCTTTAGGATTTCACTGCAAAGCTCTTCGGTTCTTGGTTGGTCCACGGTGAAGGCGTCGTCGCAGAAGGTGAACTTGCTTATGCCGTAGGTTTTGTGGAGAAACTCTATCTCGTCAACAACGTTTTTTGAGCTTCGCATACGGTACTTGCGTCCATGCATTCTTACTGTTGTGCAGAATTCACACCAGTAAACGCAGCCTCGACTAGTTGCCAAATACAAAATATCCTCGAGCTCTCGGAACCGCTCCATGGGCCACAGGTGACGGGCAGGAAACGGCAGGCTGTCTAAGTCTTCAATGTATGGCCTGTCAGGGTTTTGAACGGTTTTCCCATCTTTTCTCAGAGTGGTGCCTAACACGTCATCATAGCTTTTGCCCGCCTCAATCCTTTGCGCCAGCTCCAAAAACGTGTTTTCACCTTCCTTCCTTACCACGATATCTAGTTCTGGGCACTCCTCCAATGCTTCCTTATCCCAGAACGTAACATGTGAACCACCCATGATTGTCACGCAGTTTGGGCAAACCTCTTTGGCAATCTTTACCAGTTTTAGCCCAGTCTTGTAGGTAAGCGTGGATGAAGTCACCCCAACAACATCAGGCTGGCGCTTGGCAATTTCGCTTCTAAAATCTTCAAGTGAGAGTTTTAGCACTTGACAATCAATCACGTCAACCTTATACTGGTTTTTCTCCAGAACAGCAGCCAAATACCCCAGCCCCAGCAGGGCAAAGGGCATGTGCATGGCAGCGCCAACTGGAGCAGCAGGGTTAACCAGGGTTACATGATGCTTCATTCTAACTCACTATTTATTTTCCAAAGGCGGTGCTTGATGCTTAAATGTTTCGCATTTTAATCAAAAAATCGGTACAAAAAGAAGTTGACTAAATTTATAAAAAATCGTTAACTTTCAACGGTTCCTTTGGCCTTGCCCCTTTTTTTGCTGACTTGTGTAAATTGGTTCCTCAGCGTTTGTTCCTTTTCCGAGCGCCAAGCCAGTATTTCGGCTGGAAAGTATCTCCTTGAAGTAATGAAGGGAACAAGTTTAAGGGCCAATATGGAGGCGTCGGACCCATGAGTGTCTCTATAGATTGAATTCCATCAATCTTGTGCAACAAGAAAGCTGCCTTGAACCAGGCTTCAAAATCTTCTAAAGCAATGCAGGCATACAAATCGTAGGTGCCGATTTGCCTTATCATGACTATAAGATTTGGTATTTTTAGAAGTTGAGCATACGCATCGGGCATTTTGCTTCGGTTTGCAGCCTTTATGGAAAGATGAGCAAGCGCATTAAAACCAAGCTTTTTAAGATCAACGGTAATGGTTGAGATTGTCAAAACATTCTCTCTAAGCCTTTTATACCTTTGAATCACATTTTTGGTTGAAATCCCCAATTCTTGAGCAATTTTTCTGAAAGGAGTGCGTGATTTCTGAGAAAGTGCAATCGCGATTTTCCTGTCAATTTCATCAAACTTGGTTGCCTGCGCTTCCTCTATGTTTATTGGAGCAGGCCTGACTGGTTTTTCTTGGTCTTCTCCGTTGAGGGGTTTTATTATCAAGTTTTGAGGGTACTCTACATTGACAGCTTCAGCCCAGATTTGGGCATCAACACGTGTAATGTGTGGGTTTGACTCTAGGTCCTCAATAATACTGCTTAACTTATTGAGATCGCGCAGTGCTGCTTTTCCAAAGAAATTGTATTTTCCAAAAGGTCCGCCTCCAACAACCATTTGGGCAATGTAAGGCTTGCTTTCCAGAAATTCAGCGACTTCTTTTTCACGTTCAACCGTGCTTGTGATTCCTAAATCTACAATGTGGCGGTATCCTAGACTGTGTGGGTTTACCAGCATCACTTCACCAGTGATTATGCCTTCCTTTTTTAGGCGCTTATACCGCATTCTCACCGCGCCAATTGTGATTTGGCATTCTTTGGCTATTTCGGTGAAACTTGTGCGTGATTCCTTTAGTAGTTTGTTTAGTATCTTAGCGTCAATCTCGTCAATTTTGGGTTGATTTTGCACTTAGCGCACCTTTAAGTCCTTGGCATGCCTTTTTTCTTTGGAAGCGATTAGCTTTGGTGCTATTCAAAGCTTTCCGCAATATATTATACTATTGATCTGGGGGAGTATACATACTTTATCCTGTTTCAGGTAAAAAAGGAAAAAATCTAAATATAACAAACTCCCTAACTATTCTTGGCAGTAATGCTCTGCCTTGCAAGATAGATGGGCTGAGAAGGCTCTGGAGAAAGAAATTCATGATGCCAGCCATAGTATCATGACAAGCATTTGCATTCTTTTCTCCTATAGTGTGTTTTCCAGAGCCTCAGCAAACCAGAGGTTGTCTCTTTATTTTGTATCGTTTTTCCTTTTATTGGTTAAAGCAAACCCTAGTTAGGCAATTAAGATCGTAAAAAAACAAAAAAGTTAGGGAAAAGAAAGCTATATAGGTAAAGAAATCACTAGTCATTTTTCAGAAAAAGGAGATATTTTCTAATGGCTTTTTCAAAGGTTAAAGTGAAAACTATCGTTGCTTCTTTTTTTCTAATGCTGACCATGATTTTCGCAGTTTTTGCTTTGCCCTCAACTATCGCTGTTATTTTGCCTGAACGTGATACATACGCATATGTCACTGTTAGTCCTAACCCTATCGGAGTTGGTCAAACCGCGCTGGTTGTTATGTGGCTTACAGAACCATTGCCCAGTGCTCTTTTCGGTTGGGAAGGTTTCCTTCTAACGGTAACAAAACCTGATGGTACGAATGAAACTTTGGGACCTTACCGGTCTGAATCGACAGGTTCAACGTTCGCTTTATACACGCCAACTGAGGTAGGCACGTATTTCTTCCAGTTTAGCTTTCCCGGTCAATGGCTAAATCAATCGGCTACTGCTTTCTCTCCTGCTACGGAGCGTTTTTACAGAGCTAGTACAAGTAACAGATATGAGCTGACTGTGCAATCAGCCCCCATCCCCTCATACCCAACCGTTCCGCTACCTGAAGATTATTGGGAACGCCCAATTTACGGTGAGAACAGAGACTGGTCAATAATAGGCGGCAACTTCTTGGATCCAGCAGGTATCGCTGGCTTAGGCTCTTTTGGAATTGGGATGGCAAATCTTTTCACTACTGGACCTGAAACCCCCCATGTAATGTGGACTAGGCAACATGATTTCGGAGGCATCGTTGGAGGACCAGATGACCGCGGCTACTATACTGGTTTATCTTATCAGAGGAAATGGCGCTGAATCATCATCAACGGAAGACTCTACTACTCCAATCCTAACCCCCCTCAACAAACCGGATTCCACAGTGTAGACCTACGAACTGGTGAAGAATTTTTCGCTAAAAACGAGTCAGGTTCCACCGGATTCGGCTGGTCCATGCTTGGGCAAGTTATGCGTTTTGAGGCACCTAACCAACATGGGAACTTTGCATATCTTTGGTACGCGGCTGGCGGAGGAGTATACCGCTTGTATGACCCCTTCAGCGGAAACTGGCTATGCGACATTGCCAACGTATCGGCAGGAACTTTGGTGCGAGGCGAGAGCGGAGAATTATTGATATACAACATTTTTGAGAACGCAACCACCGGTACACGGCAAATGAGCCTTTGGAACTCTACGCGCATTGCAGCTTTTACTGCAGGCGCAGTCGGAGGCTTTGGATTTAGCTGGAACATTCCTTACGGACGAACGATTGACGGAAACACTGCATATCAATGGGTCAAGAACTTAACTAGAATACCAGGTGTCGCCATTGCCTCCCAACCAGCACCAATAAGACTTATTCACGCTGATAACATCGTGTACTGCCGCTCTCAGGTTATGACAGTGAATCAAGAAGCTGCAATTCACGCTGCCTACGACTTAACATCAACCAACGGTGAACCCCTGTGGTTTGCCAACCGCACGGGCTTGTTTGCTTTGCCGAACTTTGTTAACTTAGGTGCTATGGGCGAAGGAGTCTATTGTGAATTCATAAAGGAGACTTTGCAGTGGGTTGCCTACGATGTTCAAACTGGCGCTCAGAAATGGTTAAGTGAGCCTTTTGCTAATCCTTGGTCGGTTTACTACGGCTGTTCCGTTATTGCTTATGGCAAACTCTTTACTGGACATTACGACGGTTTACATGCGTTAGATGTTGTAACTGGCGAAGAAGTTTGGAGCTTTAGTGTTCCAAGCGGCTTTGAAACTCCCTATGGCGTCTACCCCATCTTTACTTTTCATGACGGCATAACGGTGGCTGACGGAAAAGTTTATGGTGTAACAGGTGAGCACTCGCCCAACGACCCCCTATACAAAGGTGAAAAGTTATACTGCATTAACGCTACTGATGGGTCAAAGATATGGAGCATATCCTGCTGGGGGCTACCTCCAGCAATCGCTGACGGCTACGCTGCAACATTAAATCACTATGACATGAAGATTTACAGTTTCGGTAAGGGACCCAGCAAGACTACGGTAACTGCCCCCGACACAGCGGCAAGATTAGGCGATACAATAACAATAAAAGGCACGGTGCTTGACCAATCGCCAGCCCAAAAGGATACAGCGTGCGTTTCTGACGCAAGCATGGAAACATGGATGGCGTACTTGCACATGCAGCAGCCAATCAATGGGATCTATGGTAACGAAACAGTAACGGGTGTTCCAGTAACCTTAGCGGTTATAGATGCAAACGGTAATTTCCGTGAAATCGGCACAACCACAAGTGATGTAAGCGGCAACTTTGCTTTCGCGTGGGAACCAGATATATCAGGATTCTATAGTGTAATCGCTACCTTCTCAGGCTCGAAGGCTTATGGCAGTTCTTTCTCTATGACCGGCTTTAATGTTATGGATGTATCTGCAGCTTCTCCGACTCCAGTACCGCCGTTTGGAACACCCACAGACATGTATGTGTTGGGTTCAGCAATTGCTATTATCATTGTAATCATAATTGTCGGAGCTATCATTGTTTTGATGCTCAGAAGACGACCATAAGGTTAACCACCGCTTTAACCCTCTTTTTTTTCTCAAAATCTCTAAATTCTACTTTATTGGAAAGCTTTTCAATTAAACTATCGTTTATTTAACCTTTAAATAAGCGCATTATAAAATTAATACTTACAAACATAGGAGAATAAGGAAAATGCAGCTTATTGGAAAAAAAATAGCTATTGCGATTGCTTTCTTTTTAATATCAACCGTTGCTTTTACACTTGTGACTCCCATTGCTAACGCACAATCCACATTGAGACTTCCAACACACGCCTATATTGCTGTCACACCTGACCCTGTTGGTGTCGGCCAACAAACTCTAATCGTTGTCTGGCTTGATAGAATCATACAGGGCGCATTAATCGACAATAACATTAGATTTGAAAATTACAAAGTTACCATTACAAAGCCTGACGGAACAACGGAAACCAGGAATTGGCCAATAGTCATTGACACAACCTCATCAGCCTACACTCCATATGTACCCGACCAAGTTGGCACATACTCGTTCTTCTTTGAATTCCCAGGACAAGTATACAACTTTGGCGGTGCATACCAGGGTGCCACATACCTGCCCAGTAACGCATCAACCAGCATCACAGTGCAACAAGAACCTATACCGAAACATCCAGATACTCCACTCCCAACAGAATACTGGACACGACCAATCAACGGACAAAACATTGCCTGGGGCGCCATTTCATCAAACTGGCTAGGCGGAGCAGCCACTGAGAACCGTTGGCAAATAGATGGCAGTGCACCTAAAAGTTCACACATAATGTGGACAAAAACCTTAGAATTCGGCGGCTTAACAGGCGGATTATCTGATCCAGGCTCAACCTTCTACACAGGCTTCTCATACGAAACTAGATTCAACAACCCAATCATCCTCGGAGGCATACTATACTATCAAAGACCACTTAACCATGCCGGAGGTAGCGGCGGAACCACCGCAGTAGACCTTCGCACAGGTGAAGTAATCTGGTCCAGAGACGACATCTCAGTATCGAAGGGACAACTCTTTAACTTTGACAACCCCAACCAGCACGGAGTAGTCGGAGGCATACTCTGGCAAGTTTCAGGAACAACATGGTATGCGTATGACGCTTTCACTGGAAGATCAATATTCAATGTGACAAACGTTCCCGCAGGCACAGAAGCAGTAACTGAACACGGCGAAATTGTAAGGTACGTTATGAACTACAATGCACGCTGGTTAGCTCTTTGGAATTACTCAGCATCACCAGGCATAGCTGCCAATCTAGCTAATCCCTGGAGACCACTAGGAAAAAGCATCAATGCAAGCACTGCATACTCATGGAACGTTACTATACCTAACTTACCAGGAAGCCAAGCGCCAACCATAATCGGCGTAATCTACGGTGACTTAATTTTCGGACGAAGCAGCAACATAGCACTCACCTCAGTGCCGCGAGAAACACCAAACCCCTACACGCTATGGGCAATTAACCTTAATGCATCCAGAGGCGCAGTAGGCTCACTGCTATGGATAAAGAATTACCCTGCACCTGCAAACAACATTACCCGAATGCTTGCATGGCAACCAATCGACCCAGTCTACCGCACATTCACCATGACAGACTTTGAAACTGGACAACGATTAGGCTACAGCTTAGACACTGGCGAGCAACTCTGGGGTCCAGTTGGAGAATTCCGTGCGTTCCAATACTATAGCAGCAGAAAAGGCTTCCCAGCTTACGGCAACCTCTATGTTAGCGGCTATGGAGGAGAAATCCAAGCCTTTGACATGAGAAACGGAAACTTGCTATGGAAATTCAACGACACCAGCAGCGGCATTGAGACACCTTGGGGACAATATCCACTCCAAGCAGCCGCAGTTGCAGACGGAATGATTTTCGCTTTCGCTGGCGAACACTCACCTAACACACCGCTCTACAAGGGATACCGCGTATACGCCGTTGACGCTTTCACAGGCGAAAAAGTTTGGGACTTGACGACATGGTCTGCTTCAGGTCTAGGAACATCACTAGCGCCAGTCGCTATCGCTGATGGCTACATGACCTTCCTGAACGCATACGATGGACAAATATACTCCGTCGGTAAAGGACCAAGTGCAGTGCAAGTTACGGCTTCATCGAAGGTTTCAGTGCTTGGCGACGGCGTGCTTGTTGAAGGCACAGTAATGGACATCGCTGCAGGCACAAAGCAACCAGAACAAATCGCGCGCTTCCCCAATGGAGTTCCCGCAGTTTCCGAGGCTAGCATGACCGCATGGATGGAATACGTCTACCAGCAACAGTCACGTCCAATGGATGTAACAGGCGTTGAAGTAACATTGTCAGTTATAGACCCTAACAATAACGTCTATGAAATAGGCACTGCTACAACCGATTCAAGCGGCATGTTCAAGAAACTGTTCACGCCAGAAGTTCCAGGAGAATACACAATCATCGCTTCGTTTGCAGGCTCTAACTCATACTACGGTTCATACGCGCAAACAGCCATAGGCGTTACAGACGCACCAGAGCCAACTTCAACACCAACCCCAGCACCTGCAACCATGACTGACACATACGTCCTAGGCTCAGCAATCGCGGTCATAATCGCAATAGCCATAGTCGGTCTTCTACTGCTTAGAAAACGACCATAAAACAACCATCAAAGGGAAAAAACCAACCCCTTCCTTTTTTCTTCTCGCTCTAAAAAGCTATGTGGGTTTTCTCTCGTTTTAATAATTGATATTAATTGGAGATAACATATCTGTAAACTCAAAGCTAAAGACCGAGGGCACCAAAAAATTTGCAAGCAACCCTGACTCTGCGAGAAAAAATTCATCAAGCCAACATTTCAGTGCATCGCTTTGAAGCAAAATACTACGAGCTGCTTCATCCAGAAGTCTACAGCCGGCAGGAGCAGAAAAGAATCTCTTCGGTGCTTAAACTTGCAACCAAACTCGTAGAAAATAACCAAAAAAAGGCGCTTGATGTGGGTGCGGGCACTGGGAACCTAACTGGTAAGCTTCTTGGCATGGGTTATAGAGTAACTGCCACTGACATATCGACTGAGATGTGTGATATTCTGAGGAAAAAGTATTCAGACCACTTAAAAAATGGTCAGTTGAGGGTTATTAATTCGCCGATAGAAGAGATAAGCTTTGAAAAAAACGAGTTTGACCTGATAACATGCTATTCAGTGCTGCATCACCTGCCCGATTACCTAGGCGCAATCCAGACACTTTCGGCTTTCTTAAAGAAGGGCGGAGTAATCTACATTGACCATGAAGCTTCCCCATACTATTGGAAAAATGAACCTAGCGGTCTTGCTAGTTTTGTCAAAGACATTTACTTTCATTCCAGTCCGATGGTTAACTCGGTGTATTTCCAAATTATCGGCTTAAACGTACCCCAAATTGACTATACGCTGTCGGATTATTGGCATAAAAAAGAACACGCCATAGACCACAAAAGCATAGAAAGCGTATTTAGGTCAGGTTTTGAGTTTTCCAAACGAACAGATTACCATTTAAACGGCACATGGATAATTAACCCATTATTTTACGTTTACAGGTTCACCTGCAAGCCGGAAATGAGCTACTGGATAGCCAAAAAATAACTGACCTGATGTTGCTCCTAAATTACTTGTGTATGGTTGGTTGCTTTGATAGGGGTGTTAGTAATGTCTTATTTTACAGCCATTAATATGTTGAAAAACAAGGCAACGCTTTTTGCCTGATATAAGGTTAGGGATGTTGCTCAGAAGACTAAAGCCATGGCGATTGTTTGATGCAATTTGCTTAGAAGAGGCAGTCTAAACTTGAGAGCCATTTTTCTTTTGTCTCTCAGCATATTCCTTCTCTATGGCGACTCTATGCACGTTGTTATAGGCGCAGAATGGTATGATTTTCAAGTCCGGTGTAATATAGTGGACAACGCATCTTCTCACTCGGTTAATATCAAAGTTGTATGAGTCCATGAATGCCATGCAGCCTAAGAGGAAGATTCTTCGACGGATTTTTCCCAGCGACTGATAAGAGGGCGACAGATGCATGCGCATAATAGAGTTCATCAGGGTTAACATGCCGACTTCCTTGGTAACCAAGAACATGTTCATCGAAAGCATAGACGCCATAAACAGCGACGAGAGTAGGGATATTTTGCCTTTAGATTCGGCTTCTTCAGCGGTTCTACGGATAGTGTTAAAGAACCTGTCAAAATTGACAAACCGGTTAATCGGGAACATTTTGCCCTCTTTTGAAACGTAAATCCAGTTCACAATGCCGCATTGCGGGCTGCAAGAGAACAGCGGCCAAGGCTTTTGCATAAACTTGCGCATAATTTTGATTGGTGAAGTCATTACCGACATAGGGAATAAATCGGTTGTTTTTATTTCACCGCGGGTTTGTGCCTCCACGTCTTCGGCAAAGCTCCATTCACGGAAGTTTTCGCGGAATGGGTTCTCGGTTGCTCTGCCAGTGAAAGCGATAGGTTGGAAAATCAAGCCCCTAATGATGTCGGTGTTTTTTGCGGCAAACCGTATCATGTCGCCGACTTCTTTGTCATTGAGGCTTTTCATCAACGTGTTGACAAGGATTATTTCAATGTCATATTTTCGGCAAACATCAATCGCTTTAAGCTTGTAATTGAGGAGTTCGCGTCCGCGGATTCTTCTGTTAAAGTCTTCGTGGAAGCTATCAAATGATAAGTAGACTATGTTTAAGCCGCAGGCTTTGAGCTTCTTGGCAATTTCAGGGTGGTCTACAAGGCGCATGCCGTTGGTTGCCAGAATTGTCATGAATTTGAGTTTATGGGCAGCGGCAATGATTTCGGGCATGTCTTCCCGTTCTAGAGGTTCACCGCCTGAAAACAGAATTGCGGGTGGTTTGGGGTTCGCTTTGCTGACAAACTCTAGCATATCTATGAGCGCTTGTTTTGTAGGTTCATAATCTGTTGTTTCTTGGCCTGGAAAAGTTGAGAAGCACACAGCACAACGCAGGTTACAGCGTTTAGTAACGTCTATAACGCCAATTACTGTGCCTGAAGCGTGGTTGGTGCATGTTTCGCAGACGTAGGGGCAGCCTTCAGGGTTTTTAGGCGCATTCAAGTCCCCCAAGTACTGAAACTGGTCGTATCTTTGCATGTGGCTAAAGATGGGTGGGCTTTGCCAGTGGATGGCTTTGAACTCTCCGTGCGTTGGGCACTGCTTGGCGATTTGGATTTTGCCGGCGACTTGACTTAGTTTGGCATCAATTTTTTTTTGGCATTCAGGGCAGATGCTTTTGGTTTCACTCAAAGCAACCATCCCAACACTGCTTCAACAATGAGCGAAAGCGGCAGCAGCATCATCGACATTGTGACGATGCGTTCGTATTTTCGCACGTTTTGAACGGTTGAACCAGCGGTTATTATGCGTATGGATGAGTAAATCAAAAGGGCGCTCCAGAGCAGAATAAGCGGCAAATAATAGACCGTAAAGTGATTTGGGAAGATGGGTAGTGCTGGAAGAGGCGCAAGCAAACCTGTCAAGAGGAAGAATAATGCACCGACTTTTGCAGCGCTTACACTACCGATTTTCTGGGGCAAAGTTGGATAACCGACTTTGGCGTCGCCTTCTAGGCTGAAAATGTCGCGCAGGATGTTGCCGCCTATTGTCCCAAAAGCGATTGGGTAGAGGCTTAAGGAGATGAAGGTTACTGTGCCAGTGACGGTTGCTTGCCCATAAATGAAGGCTGTGCCCGTTAAAATGCCCATCAACAGGTTTGCGGCGAATCCTGACTTGCGCTTCACCAAGTACGAGTAAACCAAAAGCAAAAGAGAATCAATAGCGATGATTGCGAAACTTAACCAGTTGATGAAGAAGGACAAAACTAAACCTAAAGCGAAAAGCATGCCTGAAACAGCGGCAGCCTGCTTGGATGAGAGTGCGCCTGAAGGGATTGGACGTTTAGGCTTGATGACTGCGTCGCTTTCACGGTCAAAGTAGTCGTTTATGGCAAAACCCGCCGATGCAATGAACGCCATAGAAAAGAAAGTTAACAGTGCAACCACGCCAAGAGGGATGTTTCCCAGCATGGTTGGAACGTTTGAAAAATCACCTTTGAGTATGGCGAACGCTGTTAAAACTGCTAAGCCGCCTGTCATGAGCCAGTATGGAAGCCTCAGGAGAGCAAGCAATCCTTTTGTAGCAGTCACTTTAGTTTCCTCGCAGCGATGACTTCTTTTATGCTGTCTTCAAGGGGTACTTTGGGATTCCAGTTTAACTCTTTCTTTGCTTTGTCAATGTTAAACCAGATTGTGTGTATGTCACCTTGCCAAGACACGTTTGTGGTTGTAATGACTGTTTTATCTTGCAGGTCAAGGATGGTTAGCATCATTTTGGCTAGGTCAATTATCTTTGTTGTTTTGCCATAGCCCAAGTTGTAGGTTTTGCCATTAACAGACCCCGAAGAACCAACTGTAATCAACGCATCAACCACGTCAGAAACATGCACAAAATCGCGTGATTGCAAGCCTGTGCCAATTATTTCCAGCCTGTTTGGGTCCTTGGCAAGTTTATCAAGAAAGTCATGGATTACTCCATGGCACCGCAGACCGTAAACATTGGCGAACCGTACAATTGTAACATCCAAGCCGTACTGTTCATGATACATCTGGCAGTATTCTTCACCAACCACCTTGGACAAGCCATAACAAGAGAACGGGTGAAAACCGTAGTCTTCAGAGGTAGGCAGCTGCGTTGGGTTGCCGTAGACTGCGGCGCTTGAGGCAAAAACAATTTTTGCATCGTCCTTGCGTGCTTTCTCAAGAACATGCACTGTCCCTTTGGCGTTTGTTCCAAAGTCCTCCAAAGGGTTTTCCATGGAGTACGGCACCACAACTTGCGCGGCCAAATGATAGATTAAGTCGGCTTTGTCTTGGGAAAGAAGCGTTTTTAGGTCAAGGATGTCGCCTTTGACAAATTTGGCTTGGGGCACATCTTGGACGTTTTCTATTTTTCCGCTTGACAAGTTATCGTATATGGTTAGGTTGGAGGTGAGGTCTGAGAGTTTCTTGCATAAATGGAACCCTATAAACCCTGCACCGCCAGTCACTAGCACTTTCTTTCCTGAGAGTTCACCCATGGAGTTCACGACAAAGCCTATATTCTAATTAGGCAAGTTTTAGGTATATGTCGCCGTTAAAAACTATAAAAACTTTTAGGGATTTGCTGTCTTTCCTAACCATAATTCCCGTGGGGGGCAAAGAAGACTTCATTTTCACCACCGCCGAGCACGTTTACCTGTTTCCACTTATAGGCGGCTTTATCGGACTGTTGGGCGCGGTTTACTTTGTAGCTGCAAGCCACCTTATCGATTTCTTGCTCGGCATAGTTAACATGGTGGTGGCGCTGCCAACTGGTTTTTTGGTTCAGCTTGCTTCTGCAGCCATGACGATTGCTTTTCTGCTGGTTTTAACTGGACTTCAACATTTTGACGGATTAATCGATTTAGGCAACGCGGTCGGCATCAGAAATCTGCATGACCGAAAAATGGCTGCTCACGCTTGGACTGTGACTTACTGGGGAGCAATTTTGGCGTTAGCTGTGGAGTTTATGGCTTTTGTTGGCTTGCTATTTATTAATCCATGGTTTGCTTTTGGAGCCCTTATCGCCGCTGAAGTTTCAGCAAAGTTGGCAATGGTTACGATTGTGTGGATTGGAAAACCCACACATAAAGGGTTGGGCTCCATTTTCCTAAAGAAAGCCAAAAAGAAACTCAACGCTGTTGCCTATGTGCTTTCGGTTTTGATTGCTTATGCGCTTTTTGGCTTCACAGTCAACCCCTTATTAGGAATAGTGAACGTCGGGTTGGTTTTGGTTAGTGTTCCAGTGGCGCTTATGATGGAGAAGGTTGCGAAAAACGTTTTCGGCGGAGTTTCAGGCGACATGATTGGAGCAACAAATGAGGTAGCTAGAGCAGTTACTCTGGTTTTGCTCGCAACTGCTTTTATGGTGATGGCA
>QYYE01000005.1 GCA_003589585.1 Candidatus Bathyarchaeota archaeon | reverse complement strand
CTTTTTAAGAATTCTATAACTTTATCCTCATCGTTTTGGGCTGTTTTGATTGTTACAGTGCTAACACATTTGTACCCTAAATAGTAAGGATTAACCTGCATTATTTCCCCATTAACTATGCCCAATCTCCATAAGCGTTTGTAGCGTTTTCTAACAGCACCAACCGAGATGTCGCAATCTTTGGCAATCTGGGTAAAACTGGTGCGGGATTCTATCAAGAGAGTTCTCAAAATTTTTGCATCAATCAAGTCAATTTTCGAATTATCAGTCAAACTGGTTAACCCTTGTATAAGGCTTTACTTTCACATTTTAACGTTTCTTTAGATAAAGACGGATTCCTGCCATAAATATATAATGTTAATTCATGGTTTTGCCCTTTAGGAAAAGACAATCAGTAAAATCAAATCATACATTGGTATACAGATGTTCAGAATGTCGATATAAGCTCTTTAGGTAAAGGCCAGGCTCCAAAAGCTTTTCCCACCGCTAACTCCATCTTGACTATGCCTGAAATATTCATGAATGCTTCTTGAATGGTGGTCAACTGGTTTATGTCTTTTAGCATTACGCTAACTCTGCAGTCAAAATCGCCGCTTGTTTTCAAGATAAAATTTATGTCGGGCATCTTAGCAAGGGTTTCCATGTAATTAGACAAGCCGTCTTGAGAAATAAACGCCATGTTAAAAATTGCAAAGGCATCATATCCTATCTTTGCAGGGTTTATTTGAATAACAACTCTCAGGTCACGGTTACGCTTGAGCCTCTCATACCTTCTTGCCACAGTATCGGTAGATATGTTGAGTTCTTCAGCAATTTTCTTAAAAGGCCTGCGTCCATTAACTGCAAGTTTTTCAATAATCTGGGAATCTACCTGGTCAATTTCTGTTTTTACATAGCGCTCGCGTCTTGTCTTTTCCATTTTACTTTCGATTTTGGAGTTATCTGTTTCTCGGCTGGAAAGTACTGACAGGTTCTCGGGAGTATTTCTTATACCGGTCCAAACAGTGGTGGTTACTCCCAGAATGGAGGGTATCCTAGTTATTGATTGTTTAACTTCGTCTAATTCATCAATGGTTTTGAGAATCACAATGACGGAAATATTTGGATTAATTGTTGTACTGTGTACTGCATAGACTTGGGGGATTTTTCGAATCAGCCCGAAAATCTTACCTGTTTCAAACGGCTGTGCCATAATGTGAATACACGCAATGATATCGCCGCCATAACAAGCTGAGCTATTCTGTATGGTTGCTCCAACGATAATACCTTTTTTCTTCATTTGTTTGTAGCGTTTCGCAATGACATCATTTGTGGTATTGCATTCTTTTGCTATATTCGTAAATCTTTTTCGCCCATCTTTCAGTAGCTCTTTTAGAATTTTAGCGTTGATTTCATCCATTCTGGTCATTTTTGTCTTATCTCTACTACTGCCTTTTTATCTTATTTGGTTTAAATCTTTATCGTGAAAACCTTATTTTGTATATAATTTGCCCTTTTAACGTCTTTTTTTTCACACTTTTTTCCTATAGTTAAGAAATGTGGTAAAGCTTATTAACCAAGGTTTCGAAAATAAGTATAACTAAATGATTGCAATGAGGAAAGAAGGGGGCTGAGAAGGCTCTGACAGATTAACGGTGACTAGTAGTCATCGTGATTTAGCATTTGCATTCTTTTCTCCTATAGAATGTTCAGAGCCTCAGCAAACCCAACCTTCTCTAGTTTTTAACTAACACGCTTATCTTTATTTTGGTAAAAACTTTTATTGCCTTCTTCCACAATAGTAGCTTTTTAAGCTCTTTTTTTTCCGCTTTTTCAAATATTTTACTTTGAAAGCGAGAAAATGATAAAAAGCTTATAAACAAAACGAATTGAAATAAGTAACACTCATACTAGGGAGAATAGAAAAAATTGAGAATACAAATTGGCAAAACAAAAACAACAACAATTGCTTTATTTCTAGTAACCGCTATGTTTGCTTCGGTTATTCTTTTACCAGCTACTGATGCACATACACCGCCATGGGACATCCCGTCCTTTGCCTATGTTATTGCTAAACCAGATCCAGTAGGAGTAGGTCAGCGGGTGATGATTTTCATGTGGGTTGACACCCCCCTACCCTCGGCAGCCGTGACCAACGACATTAGACGCCATGACTACAAACTTACAATAACAAAGCCCGACGGCAAAACAGAGATAAAAGAGTGGCCCATTATCGACGACACAACCGGCATACAATTCTACTCATATACACCTGATCAGGTTGGAGACTATACTTTACTCTTTGAGTACAAGGGACAAACCTACACTTGGAGCGGCACTTATAACAACGATGTCTTCAAAGGCGCAAGCGCAACAACAACACTTGCAGTCCATGATGAATCTTTGCCTAGTCCTATAACTAGCTATCCACTACCGGCAGAGTACTGGACACGACCAATCGAAGGACAAAACACTGACTGGTGGACCATCTCGTCAAACTGGCTGAACGGTCCATACATTCGCACTGGCGCAACCTCCACTGGCGGCGCAGGATACGCCAGATTCCAGCCTGACGGCATCGCACCTAACAGCGCTCACGTAATGTGGTCTAAGCCCATCCAGGACGGCGGAGTTGTTGGAGGAAGCAGAGTCGGCACTTCAGGCAACACATACTACATGGGAGGTTCATACAATACAAGATTCGGCAGTGCCATCGCTATGCATGGAAGACTCTACTATGCAGAACCTTACGGCAATTCAGGTACCAGCGGCTCCTATGTTTGTGTTGACTTGCGCACTGGAGAAGAACTATGGAGAACCAACACTACAGGCATAGGTAACCCAACATTTGGCTATTTGTATGCTTTCGATACTGGCAACCAACACGGCGTTCTTCCTGAAGGCCTCTTGTTCACCAGCAACTTTGCAAGAGCTTACGACCCAAGCACAGGAATCGTCACAACCATGAACATCACAAACGTTCCTTCAGGCACAGAGGCTGCAGGACCTAAAGGAGAGATACTTCGCTACCAACTTAACTCTGCAGGCAAATGGTTAGCCCAGTGGAACTCATCTAAAGTATTCGGTGGAGGCGCTGGTACGGGTGTCGGAACTTGGTATTCAGGGACAGCGAACGCTAGTTTAGCATCGTGCTACGATTGGAACATAACCATACCATCGTTAGGTGCAGGAACATGGAGCATCTTTAGAGATGTCGTCTTTGACAAGGTATTGCTTCTTACGCAAGGCAGCTTCGGAACGGGACCCAGAAACATTGGAGCAGGCGCAAATGTAACGGCGATTAGTTTGAAGCCGGGTTCCATAGGTCAAGTGCTTTGGACGCGATACTATCCTGAGGCACCAAACAACGTCACACGGACGCTTATAGCAATTGATGCTGAAGCAGGCACCTTCGTAACCGAGGACAAAGAAACCATGAGATTAACTGGTTTCAGCCTAACTGATGGAAGCCAAGTATGGACTACAATACCTGAAGAAGCACAATGGGACACCATGAGATGCGTTTCTCTAGCTGCATACGGCAATCTATACCGCTCTGGCTTTGACGGAATCCTCTACTGCTATGACATAAAGAACGGAAACCTGCTTTGGACCTACGGCAACGGTGGACCAGGCAACAGCACTTACGCAGGTCTTGGAACTTCCTATGGTCACTACCCCATCTTCGTGGACGTTATTGCTGACGGAAAAGTCTACCTTGGAACAACTGAACATTCCCCTGACTCACCATGGTTCAAAGACGTGCGATACCGATGTATCGATGCCTATACTGGCGAAGAACTGTGGACTTTAATGGGTTGGGGCACAGGCATGTACGTTGGGCAAAATGACATCATAGCCGATGGCTTCTTTGTCTTCCTCAACTGCTATGACATGCAAATCTACTGTGTCGGCAAAGGTCCTAGCGCTATAACTGTAGAAGCACCGATGCAAGCAACGACCCTCGGAGGCTCCATTGTCATCAGAGGCACAATTACTGATATTGCTGCTGGTACAAAACAGAAAGAACAGGCTGCTCGTTTTCCAAACGGTGTACCATGTGTGTCAGATGCAAGTCAGGGTGCATGGATGGAGTACGTTTACATGCAAAAGCCACGACCGATGGATGTCACAGGCGTTCCAATCGCTTTAAGTGTAATCGATGCTAACGGCAACTACAGAGAAATCGGCACAGCAACAAGCATTGACGGGTTCTTCACATTCAACTGGACACCTGATATCCCAGGGCAATACACGGTATATGCCTCGTTTGCTGGCAGCGAATCTTACTGGCCTTCATTTGCATTAACATCTTTCGCAGTTGATGCTGCGCCTGAAGTTACCGCTACTCCAACAGAACGACCGGCATCTGTTGCCGACATGTACTTTGTTCCTGCTGTTGCTGGAATTATTGTTACAATCGTTATAGTCGGCGCTTTAATGATGCTAATGCTTAGAAAGCGTCCATAAACAAGCAAAACTAAACTATCTTTCCCCTTTTTTAGTTCTTGCATAGGCAAAAGTTGAGGCTGAGAAGGCTCTGGCTATTAACGGTGACTATTAGTCATCGGATTAGTTTTGCATTTTTTTCTCCTATAGAATGTTCAGAGCCTCAGCAAACCCTTAGAGTGCTGTAAGTTTAATCCATACCAATTTTTATTACCCAAAAGCTCTAGTAAATCGGTGTTTTTATGGAAAAAACTACAAAAACCGTTGAAAGAGCTACTAGTGGTATGGAAAGAACCGCTGAGACAATGGCAGACACAGTCCTAGCAATCATGGATAAACTCGCAGGAAAAGAATCCGACATAAAGCTCAGTTTTGAGAACCTCACTCTTGACATGGGAATGATGAAGACCACTTTGAATGGTGCAATCGTTTTAGATGTTATTTATTCAAAAGAAGCTGAGGGAACAACTGCCTCCAAAACAGCCACTATGTAATCTACCTAAGGCAGGCAGAGCATGTCACTAGTAGCATTGATAGGGCAAATGCTCGAATCCGGAAAAATAACCCTGTCCAGTAAAAACAAAGAAGACATCGAAATCACCGCAGTAAATAAACGAATAGACGTGAACACAAAGAACAAACAATTTGTAAAGGATTTAGTTGCTAGCTTACGTGAAGGCAGCAAAAACATAGGCATTGCTGAAACATTAAAAGAAGGTCCAGAGATGCTCAAAGCAGCCCGAAACATGCGGGGAGTTGTAATTGAAATTGCTAATGAGTTAAAGGATGCAGGAGTAACGGTAACACTCTCCTATAAAGGCGATGTTGTAGCCACTGTAGGAGCTCAGGCTAGTTCAAAGATTGGTCGTCTAGTAACTGGAACAAAAGCTATACAAATAAACAGCCTACCAAAGCTAATAGAACTGGGCATTTAGACTCCTGTCAAGTCAGCCTTTATCTACCCTTTTTTCTTGGAAGCGACGCCACGCTTTATTTTTTGGAATACTAAACAAATTCCCTCGCAGGTCTTCTCGTTTTGATAAAAGAAAACTCCAATGGTACAAATAGAAATTGTCGCCAAAATCACAATAAATGCTATCTCAGGAAAAACTTGGGAGTCAGGAACACCCATCGTGAAAGGCAATGAAGCTAAGACGGCTGCGGCTAAACCTCGTGGAAGCATAATAGTCATCAAGTTTCGTTTTCCATTCATGTTGTCCCTGAAAGTAGCTGCTCGGACTGTTAGGAAGCGGACACCCAGCAATGCAACCGCCAGCAAAACGCCAAATAACACAAAATAGATTGAGGAGAAAGAAAACAGTAGGCCAGTAAAGACGAAAAAGAAGGAGCGAATTAGGAAATTAATTTGATTATGAAAACTTCTAACGCTTCTTCCGATACACACTTTAGGTTTGAAATTAAAGATTTTAGCGATAAAGCCTGAGTTACCTAAAACCAAACCTAAAAAGAGGGCTGAAATCGCGCCGGTTCCTCCGAGAGTGCTTGCCATGAAGAAAGCTAGAAGAAGCACTGCTAAAGTAAGCATGTAGGTGTTAGGTTTTCCTTTAAGTTTTTCAAGTATAAACAACCACCCAATTCCAAATACTGTGCCAACCAAAATTCCTACACTGAACGCTACAATAATGGAGCTTAAGGCAGCTTGCAAACTTACTTCACCGGAGAGTATGACTCCGATAGCAACGAAAGCTCCAACAGTACATAAAACATCGGTCATGATTGATTCAAGGCTTAAAACTACCTCAATTTTTCCAATGTTCTTGATTTTTCTAAGCAAGCCAATAACAATTAGCGAGCTGCTTCCTCCTAGGATACTTCCTAGCAATAATCCGTTTAGCCAACGCCAACCGAGCAGGGACTTACAAAGAAAAGCCACGACCAGGACGCTCAGAAGCCAACCTAACAATGCGAGAGCAATGGCTCTCAAGCTGTGCTTAAAGGTGTCTTTAATGTTCATGTTTAAACCGCCGTCGAAAAGGATAACAATTAGCGCAAGAGCTGAGAAGTAAGGTGTAATTGAGATTAATGCATCCTTAGCAAACAGGTGGAAAACTGGTCCTAAAAGAACCCCGAAAAGCAACAGGAGAATTGGTTCGGGAATGCTTGTTCGCTTGAAGAATTCTTCACCCAGGAAGCCCAAAAATATAATTATTGACGCAGTTAAGAAGGCTAACAGGGCTGGGTCCAAGCGTTATACCTCATGTTGTGTTGTCGCTATTATGCATTTGAGATGTAGTTAAGATTTTTCATACTTAACCCTTACTTACAAAGTGTAAAGCAATACTATGGCGTTCCTTATTGAACTGTGCCTGCCCCTACCGTTGTTACAACAAACAGGATGTATATGAACAGGAAGATTGCGCCCTCTCTCCAACTTATGGTTTCTCTAGACAAGAAGTACCAGAAAAACAGGTTAGTTAGTATTGAGAATATAACTAAGTTTTGGAAGACGTCTATGTTGAATATCAAAGGCGTTCCGATGAGTGCTGGCACAAAGAATGTTATTCCCAAAATCAGGGTTGTGTTAAAGAAACTTGCGCCGATGAGGTTGCCAAACGCAAGGCTCGAATGACCCTTCAAGATAGATTTTAAGCCTATTGTCATTTCAGGTAAGCTTGTGCCAAAAGCAATTATTGTTGCACCGATCACTTGCTGTGAAATTCCCAAAGATGCCGCTATTCCGATGGCTGAGTTTACAAGAAAGTTTGCGCTCACCACTATGCCGAGTGCGCCTGCAATGGTGAAAATGACATATCGCTTTAGCTTGCTTTTCTCTTCGGCTGATACTTCTTCCTCTTCTTCTGCGGGCATTCTAACTTTCGACAGTTTATACATGTAACCTATGAAGATTATTAGTAGAATTAGACCTACGAGCCATATTGCTCCCGACACGTAAATGAGTATGAGTGGAACTATGGATGAGATGAAGAGTCCAAACTCAATGCTGCTTAGCTCTGATTTGGCAAATGAAGGGATAATGTTACGTCCATTTGAGCTTCCAGAATTGTTTGGTCTTAGGAGCCCTTTTAGAGCGAGAAGAAGTGCTGCTAAACCAATAATTACGCTTATATTGAAAATGTTTGAGCCTAGCACGTTTCCCACGGAGAGTGCTGACCCGCCTGATAATGATGCGATTAAGGCTACAGTCATTTCAGGCAAAGTGGTTGATAGAGCAATTAGGGTGAAGCCAACGGATGTTTTACCCAGTTTGCTTATGGAGGAGACTTTTATCGCATGTGTTATTACAATGTTGCTTGTCCAGTTTAGAAAGACGAAGGCAACTGCAATTATCGCTATGTTGATGATGAAGTCCGCGGCTATTTGTTCTACCATTTGTTTTTCCCCTCCTATGCGTAACTAAACACATGCGCTTTCAAACCATTTCCCATGGAAAGCAGATATAAACATTATTTACCTAAAGACAAGATTTATTCATTGTCTTTTACTCGTTTTTACTGACATAGATTGTTTGGGTTGGAAACGCTATGTTTATGCCTTCTTTTTCAAATGCTTCTTTGATGGCATAGTTAATTGCTTGTTGAGTATCTAGGTACGAGCCGTAATCAGCAACTTTAACATGGTAGATAACCATGAATTTGAGGCTGTAATCGCCGAACTCGGTGAAATTAACCTTAAAAAGCTCCGCTAACTCTACACTTTCAATTATCTTTTTAATTATCTCGGGAATTCTCTTGAGTTTATCGAGAGGTGTGTCGTAGGTTACTCCGATTGTGAAGGTAATGCGTCTTTTCTGAAGTTTTCTGAAGTTGCGAACTTGGGCGGTGGCTAATTCTTTATTTGATAAGACTAGTTCTTCTCCTTGCAAAAGTTTGATTCTTGTGGATTTTACGCCTATACTGGTTACTGTTCCGCTGTTATTTCCAACAACAATAAAGTCTCCTATTTCAAAGGGTCTATCGAAATATATTGAGAATGCGCTGAAAACGTCGCTTAGAGTATTTTGAAGGGCAAATGCTATGGCTATTCCGCCCACGCCTAAACCAACGACAAGTCCAGACAGGTCTTGAACGTTAAAAACCCAGAGGATGATTGCTAATAATGCCAAGATGTAAACGGTTAGTTGCACAATTTTCTTGAGCATGAAGAGGATGTGATTGTTGCCATTGCCATTTTTAGAGTTTCTCTTTATGTACCAATCCGCAAAAACGTTTGAGATTCTGGTTACTGTGAAAGCGGCCAATATTATTCCCACTATCATAAATCCTCGATATACCAAGTCGGAGTATGGTTGGATGAAGCTAAGTGAAGTTAGAGTATAGTACAATCCCGAAACAATGATTAGTAAAACGGTAACGTTTCTGATGTTATGAAAAATATCGTCATCTATGGTTGATTTAGTTTTCCCAGTCCAAGACGAGAAATATCGGCCGAAAGCATAGTATGCAAGCCAGCCTATAATAGCTATAACTGAGAATATAATTGCTGAGGCAATCAACTCGCTAGTAATCTGGTTAATTTGGAAAGAATCCTGAAATATCTCTGCGAGAGTTGCCATCTTTGCCGACCGTACACTTTGAAGAGTTACCATGATATTTTTGACGGTAACAAAAAAACAATAAATATGCCAATTTCTAATAAATATTACCTAACGAAAACATGAAATTATAGATAAATAATTTGAGGGGCAGACGTGGACATCGAACAGGGAAGAATAACTCGCATTCATGATTTTTCGATGACTTTCAACTACATGAAATCTAGAATGAAAGCATTAAGCGAGAAATACCCTTCTGGGGTTGTAATTCCAGTCATGGGGCAAGACTTAACCAGCCCAGCTATGAAAAAAATAATCAGTGACCTCAATAAATGCGATTACCTAAATCGAATATACATAGCTCTTTCCGCTACAAGCGATAGCGATTACAATCAGGCATTGAAAATTTCATCAGAGTCCCTTATCCCTTGCCAAGTTATCTGGTGTAACAAACCTGAAGTTTCTAATATATTGCAGGAGTTAGCCGATAAAGGTCTTGATGTCACAAGACTGGAAGGGAAAGGAAAGGACCTTTGGATTTCTCTAGGTATAGCTTCCCTAGATCTTTATGCCATTGCGATACATGACGCGGATATTGTTACTTACGATGAAATGCTTCCGACAAAACTTCTCTATTCAATAGTTGAGCCCAGATTAGATTTCTTCTTTTCCAAAGGATATTATGCACGAATAAACCTTGAGCAAAGAAGAATTTATGGAAGAGTATATCGACTGTTTGTTAATCCAATGTTAGCGGCCATGCAAAAGAAGCTCTCGCATAGATCTACGTTCATTCGGTATTTGCAGTCTTTTAGGTATCCTCTCTCCGGCGAGATGGCAATATACAGCGACCTTGCCTTGAACCTGAGAATACCCAGCGATTGGGGTTTAGAAATCGGGATTCTGGCTGAGCTTTACAGGAATGTTTCAAACAAACGCATATGTGAAGTCGACCTTGGCATCTTTGAACACAAGCACAAGGAGATTAACCAGCAAGCTTTGCTGAAGACCGCTGAAGACAGCTTCATTACCCTGCTTCGAACTTTGACAGAAACAGAGGGCATAGATGTTTCAGAAGCTTTCTTGTTGAGTCTTCAAGTGACTTACCGGCGATTTGCTCAGGACAGAGTGCGACAATACAACGCTGATGCAATCTGCAATTCTCTTGATTATGACCGTCATGAAGAGGAGACAAATGTTGAAGCGTTATCCGAAGTAATAATCAATGCAGGAAGACGATACCTGAAAAATCCGACAAGTGCTCAACTGCCTGACTGGCTGCGAACCATATCTGCTATGCCTGATTTAAGGGAAAAATTAAGAGATGCAGCCATTGAAAAATAGACCTGCGATAGTGGTCTTTACCGATCTAGACGGTACGCTTTTGGATGACAATTACAGCTTTGCGAAAGCTAAGCCGATAATTGACCAACTGTTAGCACTGAATGGTCGAATAGTTTTTTGCAGCAACAAAACAAGGCTTGAACTTGAATATTACAGGGAAAAACTAGCTATAAAAGACCCCTTTAGCTCAGAAAACGGCGCAGCAATCTTTCTCCCCAAAGGCTACTTTAAGCTAAATAACATTTTCACCAAGCAAACGCAACAGTATGACGTCATTGAATTGGGAACAGCATACTCCACAATCAGACAGGCGCTAGAGAAAATCAGTAAAATGAGCGCTTGCACAGTATTGGGGTTTGGGGATATGACGGCTGAAGAGGTAGCTAAAGATACTGGTTTACCGCTTGAACAGGCAAGACTTGCCAAGCAAAGAGAGTACACTGAACCCTTCCGCATACTAAATGGACCAAAAGAAGCTCTTTTAAATCTAATAAAGCAAGGGGGATTAAGCTATGCTCAAGGAGCACGATACTTCCAGTTAACAGGGAACCATGATAAGGGAAAGGTAGTGTCTATTCTCAAAGCGTTGTTTTCAGAGGAGTTTGGTTCTTTGAAAACCTTTGGCGTTGGAAATGAGTCGAATGACTTGCCGATGCTAAACTTGGTTGATAGTTCTTTCTTTGTGGATAAAACTGAAAGGCTGCAAGAGGTTTGGGCTGAATTGCTCGCAGAAGTCAAAAATTTGATATGCACGAAGTAAGGACTTTCGAAATGCTTTCTTAAAACTCCTTTTTTGCGGCTGTAAAAAGAGCCAGGAAGACAATTCTGAATTATCCAACATACTTGGTTACGATTGTTATTCTCTCGACTGCTGCCTCGCAAATTTTTCTGATGCCTCTTTTGCCGCGCTCGTAGCTAACGTTTACAAGTTTTAAGTCTTCAAGCATACGTACTTGCTCGCTAATGTAGGCCTCGCTTAAGTTTAACCGTTTGCCAATAGTTGACACGTCTAATCGCTCCTGAGAGAGAAGCTGAAGCATTTTTAGAGTTGTTGCAGTTAGCGCTTCGGCTACTTTTAATGCGTCCGGACCGGAAACTATTAGCTCTTTACTCGGCAAAGGTTTTCCTTCAACTAACGCCATATTAAACCCAACTTATATCAATTTATTTTTGGTATACTTATGTCGAAAATCTATACATATAAAAGTTTACCCAAATTGCATAAGAGCTATTATTTAAAGGCTAAAAAGTTGACAAATGTTTAGCATGATACTTAATCTGTTTTTGTTAAACTCTTGCCTCCTTCTGACGTAACTTGGATTGTGTCCTCAATCTTTACTCCGCCAACATTCTTGACAGGTAAAATTGAGTGACCTATAGCCAGAGTCCAGTTGCCACCAATCTCCAATTGCCCATGACCAAAATAATGGCTCGGATGAGGCCACTCTTCAAACTCTAATCCCACACCATGCACCGGACCAGGAATCCAGATATCGCCATATCCTTTGGCAGTGAAGGCTTCCGTAAACGCTTTAGTTACTTGACTAACTAACCAGCCTGGCTTTATACTTTGAACTATGGTTTTTTGGATGTCAGCATAGGTCTGGATAAGCTCTTTTTGCTTCTGAGAGGCTTCTCCGCAAACAATGGTTCTAGCGCAGTCTGATGAGTACATGTCAACAACTGGGTGCACGTCAACCACAACCAAATCACCGTTCTCTATTTTGCGCTTTGTTGTCCCACCGTGCAAGTAAATCGAGTGGGGACCACTATCCACAAAAGTGCTCGAGCCATACCGCATAGCCCCAGCCCTTCGCATGGCATACTCCGCTTCACCTGCAACCTCAATCTCGGTGACGCCTGGCTTGACTGCGGATATGGCAGCGCTTACTCCTTTAGCCGCTACTTCAGCTGCCTTTTTCATGGCTTCTAATTCTTCTTCATCCTTTGAGTACCGCAAGTGCATTAAAACTTCCTCGTTCTCAATGACTTTCATTTTAGGATTAGACCTCAAAAACTTGTAAACTAGAAAGCCAGGGTTTGAATGAGTGCAAAAACCCACTTTTTTCTCTGCAACACTATGAGTTTTGACCAGTTGGAAGAAGATTTGCATTAGCTGTGCCGGTGTACGCCAGCCCCTGACGTCAGGGATTCCTGAGTTTTTCGCTGCTGCTTCCACTTCCTCGTCAAAAACGATAATGGTTGGTTCTCCCTCTTGTGGCAAAAACAATCTAGCCACGTTTCTGACATCGCCTGTTAGGTAATAGTAGTTCTCTCTGCTTGTAACCTGAAGGGCGACAACTTCTTGTTTTGCCATTAGCTCTTGAGCTTTCTTTCGGCGCTTTTCAAAACGGTTCATTTCTTCAACCTCTAAACTCTTCTATTAATTTATTGCGAGGGCTCTTATCAATTTAGCTGCCTAAATTTTCTCCGCTTGATTACAGAAAAAGCTATTTCATATAAAGCCAAATATACTGCCAAGGCGTAAAAAATTTGATTGAAAGAAAAGATTATCTCCAAGACCCTGTTGTCCACATTAAAATTTCCAAGAAATTAACCGTTGACCAACTGATGCAGCAATTCAAGAATTCAGGGTCCTTAGGCGCTGGTCGATTAGCTACAGCGTGCGATATCTATGAGAACATGATAAGCGACCCTGAGTGCACTGTTTTTTTGGCGCTTTCAGGCGCGGTCATACCAGCGGGCATGCGCACGTTAGTTGCTGATTTGATAAGAAAACGGTTTGTGGATGTGGTTGTCTGTACAGGCGCCAGCATGGTCCATGACGCCATTGAAGCAGTAGGTGGGCATCACTATAAAGGCAGCTGCGTCGTGAGCGACCATGAACTATACAAGCATCATATCTTCCGCATATACGATGTTTTTGTAACCGAAGAAGATTACGTGCGGTTGGATTACCAGCTTTCAGAAATGTACGATAACATAGCTGCCAAACACAAGGGCGAGAGCTTGTCTTCAAACGAGTTCACATGGGAAATAGGCAAATGCCTCAAAGACCCCAACTCTATCCTGCGAGCAGCCTACGAGGAGAACGTGCCCATATTTTTACCAGCCGTTAGAGACTCAGAGTTCGGCTTTATCCATTGGCTTCACTCCTCTCAGCAAAACAAAAAACCAATTCTTCAATTGGACGCCTTCAAGGATGTTCCAACAATCTCTGGAATCTGCAGTAAATCACCAAAAAACGGCATGGTCGTAATTGGCGGCGGAGTGCCAAGAAATACAATCCAGTCGGCGGCGCTTGCATCTAAAAAGGGCTTAGATTACGGGGTTGTAATCACCATGGATCGTCCTGAAATTGGCGGTTTGTCGGGTTCAACGTTAGAGGAGGCGGTTAGCTGGGGTAAAATTAAGGGACAAGCCAATCAAGTCATGGTTATTGGGGATGCGTTGATGGTTTTTCCGTTTATGGTTGCTTCTGTGACGGAGCGGCTTGGTGAGGACTTTAGGCGCGTGCCTTTTCTTGAACGTGAAAGGCTCTTGGAGCAGAGGTGTTGAAAAATGAAAAACGCAAAAACTCTCAAGTGCTGTGGCAACTGCGACGCCCATAACTCGTATGATTACCCGTCTAAGATTTTCTGCTCAACCAGGCATGCCCAAAACAAAGACCCGATTGTTGATACGCTGTGGTGCTGTGAGGACTATAGCAGGGTCTGCCAAGAATGCTACTGTGTCCGTGAAGCTTTGATGGAGAAGGAAGGGCGGGAAGCGGCGCAACGTTAAAGTTATAATGGTGAACCATGTTTCTGTGTGTTTGAAGCCCGGTGGTGTAGCGGTCAAGCATAGGGGCCTCTGGAGCCCTTGACGAGAGTTCGAATCTCTCCCGGGCTACCTCCTTCTAGAGTTAAATTTATACTTATCAAGAAGATGGCGGACAGGAGGCTCGCCATTACCCCTTTTCTTTTTCTCCACTCTAGAAGGTTGGTTAGAGGTTTCTTACATTGCAACAAAATTTTGGTTTAATGGCAATTAGGTTTTGGAGTCTTACGCAGGAGGCAGTTTTCTGATGGAGGCTGCCAAGTGCTATGACTGCATAGACTGGTGTGGCACCTGTGTTAGCGACAAAAGGGCGAAACGGCTAAGGCTTGGACGCATAGCTTCCAGTGATGCCTGCGACAGCTTCAGACCCAAAAGAAAAACAAGCCCCACTCAGGAGGTCAAGATGCCCCTGCACATCTAACCGTGTAACTGCCTGCTATGTTTGCTTGGAAGCATATATGCCATTTGTCACTGTTTCCTTGGTCAACCCAAACTTGGTTTGTGGGGGTTGTTGTTTCTGGAGTCGCTCGTTCTGTATAAACTTGTTATGGACTATAGATAGAACTGTTAACGAAAATCTAATTGTTTCTCAAACAAGCCTTGGTCTAAGAAAGTATATGCTTATTTTGCTCTTTTTTCCCTTAACAAGCCGAGCAAAAACCCACAGGTCATCTCTTTAAAAGTTAAATGGAGTATATCCAAAATGCGGTAGTTTAAGCATCGAAGACTTGTTGGAAGCCTGTCAGCCTTATAATGCTTGAGCATTTACCACATGAAATAACTAGCTCGACCAGTTCGTCATTGACTACCTTTGTGTCTTCGATTGTGTAGTTGTCTTCTGTTTCGTCTTCTGGCGAGATCATCATTCCGCATTTGGGGCAGGGGAAAGAGCCGTCGCCTTCAATAGCAGTCAAGTCTACCTTGTATGGCGAATCTTTTTTGTCTAGCTTTTTCATCATCATTTTCCTCACACCGTTTTTTGATTTTTTCATTAATTGCTGTAGTTAATTAACCATTATGAATTGGTAGTCAGTATTATGAAATCTATTTAAAAATTTCACCCATAAAAAGGAAGAAAAAGTTTTTATGCTTTCCATCTCAAATGGCAGTTTCCTTTATTGTTTCTCAAACTTTTCTGGGGAAATATAGTCACCGTATTTCTCTTTGGCGCTTAGTAGACGTTGCCGTTGTAGGTATAGTACACCGAACAACTCTAAGGGTGTGTCGGTGACGTTTTCCTGATAGAAACGTTGGACTCTTTCGATTTTTGCCAAGTTTTCAGGAACACGGATGGTGAATTGCTTGATGTAGTCCTCTTTAGAGTAGTTTTTGCCTAAAACTTGCTTAAACAGCCTGTGCAAATCCTCATACTTTGGAATGTATCCAGTCGGCGTTTCTATTGCTTCTACCTCGTTGTGCACTCGTAGCTCCATCCATTTTACCCAAACATGTTTGTCTCGGGGGCTGTTGAGGTACTGGCCATTGCCAACTTCACGCAAGAAGTAGTTGACGCCAAAGACGACTGGTTGCTTTTTGAGTTTTCGCCCAAAGTCCAAGTTGTTATGAACGTTTTTGCCCAATGGTATGGAGATGAAGTCTTGGATGCTCATCATGTTAATTTCAGGAACACCCTCTTTGCCGATGGTTGCAAACGTTGTTTCAGTCTCCAAGGATGCGCCGTATGCGATTATGCCGTGCTCCCAGCTGAAGCTTTGCTGAACAGGAACATAAGCCTTGGCATCCCGTCCACCGTACATTATGCCGCCTAACTCGACGCCGTTAGGGTTATCCAGTTCAGGGTCACAGTTTTCCAACGCCTTCAAGGCTACCGCGTAACGAGCGTTCTTGTGGGCAGGTGGTACATCATTGCCGTTCTCATCTTTTTTGCCTTCATACCATGCGCCTGAGAAGTTTAGTCCTTCTTTGGGAAGTTCTTTGCCCATGCCCAGCCAGTAGGGTTTGCCATCCTTAACCAGTACGTTAGAGAAAATTATTTCACCTAGACTAGTGAGCACCTTGTAGATTGTGACATCGTCCTTTGGATTGACGTCTTGTATGATTCCGAAAATGCCGGCTTCAACATTAACCGCTCGAGCACTAGAATCAATATCTCGAATGTAAGCGATGTCGTCGCCAAGTATGGTTTCGCCTGGAAGCATAGCTGTAGAAGTTTTACCGCAAGCACTTGGGAAAGCTCCAGCGAAATAGGTTTTACGCCCATTTGGTCCATGCACACCCATGAGCAGCATGTGCTCGGCTAACCAGCCCTCGCTGCTTGCTTTTCGAATTGCCAAGCGGAACGCTAGTTTTTTGAAGCCCACGGAGTTTCCAGCGTACTGTGTGTTGACGCTGTAGATTGTGTTGTCCATGTGGTCGATGTAGATGCATTTTTTGTCATATTCTACGCTGACCATGTCCTCGTTAAGTTTACCGGCAGAATGGAGCACACGCAGAAAGTCGCTTTTTGGTCCTGCCTTGACAAACTCTTCATATCCTGGACGATAAAGTAAATCTTCCGAATGTGCTACATACCATGAGTCGGTGCATTGTAAACCTAAAATTGTGAAAACCGAGTTTGGGGGGCCCAATGAGATGAAGCGGACAATCATTGTTTTGCCCTGCATCGAATCCCTCAGCAGACCTCTTACCTCTGTTAAGCCTTCTTGACGGTCCATTTGGTTGAGCGCTTTGCTAAGAGAAATGCCTCTTGGCACCAGATACTTGGTAGCCTGGCGGTCCCGACCCTGGTCGTTTTCGCCGTCAAAATGTACGGTGTGTCCTGGCAGGGTCAAGATTGCTTTTTCTTCGCCCACAGCAATGGCTTGTTTGCGAACATTTTTTATGTCTTGGGCTGAGTCGCTGCAGATGAAGATGCGTTCGGCATGGCAAAGGTCGCTTGCTTTAGCGATGAATTCGTGAACGTTAGGGTTGTCTATAGCGCTTAGCTTTTGGTAGTCTGACAAGCTTAGTTTAGGTTGCAGCGCCTCAAGATATGCATTCATTACTAGTACCATTTTAATCAGAGTCCTTCCTTGAATTAACTAAAAAAAGAAATAAAGATTTTGGAAAAGAAAGTGGTTACTGCTGAGCTATGAAGTTTGCTATTATTAGAGTTCATGTACGGTTCCAGGCACCCGTGGGAACGGTTGACACTCAGCAATATGTTTGACACCTGCAATCCAGCCGACTAAACGTTCCATGCCGATGCCTCCGCCAGCAGTTGGTTTTAGCCGTCCTTCTTTTGCCATCTTTAAGACCAAAGAGTAGTTTTCTTTTTTGACTTGGTCTCGCTCGATTTTGGTGAGAATTTTCATGTATTCGTATTCGCGTTTGGCTCCTGAGAGAACCTCGCCGAACTGTGGCATGAACAAGTCGTAGTTGTCCCATTTGCCTGTCTTGGCGTCTTCAAAGTCGTAGAATTCTCTTGGAATGTTGGTTACCCAAACAGGCTCTGTTATTTCTTGGGCTACGCCTGCTTCCCAATCCGAGCCGTATTTGGCTTCAAGGTCTTCACGGTCGTAGATTTTGAACGGCGTCTTGGGAACTTTCAGGGTGTCGCAGCGGCAGAGAGCAGTTAACTCTTCTTTCATGTCACGTTTTAAGTCTTTAACCAGTGTGCATACGGCATCCTCAACTAGACTGAAAACAGCTTTTGAGGTGGCGTCTGTGGTTCCAAAGTCTAGCTGTGTGAACTCGTAGATGTGTTTGCCTGTTTTGGCTCGTTCAGCTTTTTCGATGCGTATGTTGGGTGAGAGTATGAACAGTTTGGGGTAGGCGGTTGAGGCGGCGATGAGTTTGTGGATAATCATGCTGGCAGTGGTGCGCACTGGCTTGCCGTAGATGTCTACTTCGATGCGTTTTTCTATGGATGCTCCTGGGTCTGGCCAGAGCGGGTCAGTGCTTTGGCTTAGTGCCACCGGCAAGAGCCATTGGAAGCCTTTTTTTACGAAGGTGTTGGTGAGGCTTGACAGTGTGTAGGTCATGATTTTGCCTATGCAGGCTTTTCTTTCCAACTCAGCTTTGGAGAGTTGGTCTAGTGATTTTGGGATCTCTATTAGTTGGACGGTTTGTTGTTTCAATTTCTTTCACGTGGGTCAATTTATTGGATGTACACTGTGCAAAGCAGTTATTAAATTTTTTATAAAAAATCTTGGATAAACTACAAATCATACAAGCTTTTATACTTGAAACTTGTAATATTTACATATGAGCCTGAAACTCGATGAAAAAGACCTTGCCATACTGCTCCTAATCCAGGAGAACAGCAAACTCACAGCCAACCAAATCGCCAAAAAAATCAACGCCCCAATAACCACCGTCTTCGCAAAAATCAAACGCATGGAAGAACAAGACATAATCAAACAGTACCGAGCCATCCTCTCCCCAGAAAAACTCAACCTCGGCACAGCCGCCTTCATTTTAGCCTCAGTCTCCTACAGGTCAAAAACCAACGACACCCCAGTTTCCCAAAGGTCCGTGGCTGAAGAAATCGCTCGGTTTCCTGAAGTGCAGGAAGTACACATAATCACTGGCGACTGGGACCTGCTTGTGAAGCTGCGTGCGGAGAACGTTGAAGCGGTAGGCAAGTTTGTGGTTGATAAGCTGCGGTTAATTAAGGGGTTGGAGAAGACGCTTACCTGCATGGTTTTCGAAACCGTAAAAGAAACCACGAGCTTGCCGTATAGTGTTAAGAGGGTTGAGCGGAGGGTTTAGGTTGGGTGGGGCTGGAGTAGTAGATTAGCGGCAGAGCCAAAAGCACAGTGTTCTTGCCTTTAGGCATCAGCGAGTATTCGACTCTTAGCGGTGGACCCTCTTGGATGTTTCTTTCTATGTAGCCGTGTTTTTGAAGCATCTTGAGCTTGTCAGAGAGTGTTCTTGAGTTCACGGTCAGGATTTTTTTTACTGCGCCAAACCCTATGGCGTCTTTGAGCAGTAGCGTGTAGAGGATTTCTAGGCTCCATTTCTGGAACAAGACGTTGAAGCTTTCTTGGAGGCTGTCGAGTTCGTTTTTGAGTGCGGTTGGTGTGATTTTTTGGTTTTCGATGATTTGGTTGAAGGTGGCTTCTATGCCTTTGATGGTTTGGTCCATGCGGGCTTCGACGAGTTTGCGAAATTCTGCGCTTAATGTTAATGGGATGCTCATGTGCAGTACACTCGGTTGTGTTTAGCTCACTTCATAATTTATAAGCGTTTACTTATACAACAAGGTATACAAAGTAAAGCTCACTTAGTGGAGGAGAAAAAAGTTGGAGAAATATGATGCCATAGTTGTTGGCGCAGGAACAGCAGGCTGCCTAGCAGCAAAAACGGTCGCTGAAGCAGGCCTAAAAGTATGCTTAGTAGAGAGCAAGCCCAGAGAAGAAATCGGAGAAAAAATCTGCGGCGACGCCCTTGGCGAGCACCACCTCAAATTCCTGGGGTTAGAGAAGCCCACGGGCGGCGAGTTGGAAGCCAAAATCGACGGCATAAAAATCTTCAGCCCAGACGAAAACACAATCTTCACCATCGCAGACAAAGACTTCATCGGCTACCTGCTGAACAGGCGCTTGTTTGGGCAGTGGCTGCTCAGGAAAGCTGTGGATGCAGGCGCAACTCTCCAAGACAGCACGACTCTTCGCTCTCCGATAATTGAGAAGGGCGCGGTTGTCGGCATAACTGCTAAGAACTTGAAATCGGGCAATGTCAGCGAGCTGCGGAGCAAGGTTGTGGTTGACGCCACCGGTTACTTTGGCATGGTGCGCAAACAGCTCCCAGCAGAGATGGGCATCGACCGTGACATAGCCAACGAAGACGTTGAAGCATGCTACCGAGAAATCCGCCAGCTAAAACAGGAAACCGAGAACACCCGCTACTGCGAAATCTACCTTAACCAGAAAGCCTCGCCGGGCGGGTACGTGTGGATTTTCCCCAAAGGAGGCGCACGAGTCAACGTGGGCATAGGCACCTGCATGCGCAAAACCGGCTACCCCAACCCAAAAGAGCAACTCTACAAAACAACCTTCTGCAAACCCATGTTTGAGGGCTCAACGGTTTTGGCTGCTGGCTCATGGTTTGACCCCGTCCGCAGACCACTGGACAATATGGTTGGTAACGGTGTTATGCTTGTTGGCGACGCAGCTTCGTTGGTTAATCCGATTCACGGCGGCGGCATCGGTCCCAGCATGCTCTCAGGCTACTTTGCAGGACAACAAATCGCCGAAGCACTCAGCAAGGGCGAGCCCACCCGTGAGGCGCTGTGGGGCTACAACAAACGCTACATCGACACCTACGGCAAAAAACAGGGAACACTTGACATATTCAAACTGTTCCTGCTATCCTGCAGCGATGAAGACCTAAACTACGGCATGAACCAAAAACTCATGACCGAAGACGACGTGCTAAAAGCAGGCATGGGCGACGACTTCCACCTAAACATCACCGAAACAGCGAAACGGGTTTTCCGTGGCATACGACGGGTAGGTTTCCTGAACAAGCTGCGGTTGACCGTTGTTATGATGCGACAGCTAAGCGCACACTACAACACCTACCCCTCAACGCCAGACGGGTTCGACACTTGGCGTGCGCAGACGGTAAAGTTGATTGAGGAAGGCAAACAAAAACTCCTCCAATAAAGACAACCAATCTCTTCTTTCACTTTTTATCTTACATCCTACCATCTATTTATGATACTTTTTCGCCCTTGCCCTCCAAGCGGACTGATCCAAAAAACCTGGATAAAAAATATTAGGCATTAGAGTGGTCAATGAGAAGCTATACAACTGAGATAAAGGAATTTTTCTTAAGGTCTAAACCATTAATAAAAAAAATTAATGGTTGTTGGTTCAAGCCATTTCAACGGCAAAACCCTAACATTTAGCGGGTTTCCGCTTACTGTATCAACTTTCAGGATTAGTTCTTATGCTTCGCCACTTGTTATCCATAAGGGGAAACATTTTCAGTCCCATTCAATCGCAGAATCACCATAAATTATTTATTCCACCAGAATAATTAATTTTCTGGCGACAAATTGTGGAAGTGGAAGTGGAAGTTAAAGTGGTCGATGAGCAAGGTCGAATCATTCTACCTAAAACTTGGCGAGAAAAATACCTCAAAAACAAGAAAGCAATCATCCAAGCCAAAGGCGACACTATCGAAATTAAACCGTTCACAACAATTGACCTCACCAAATACTTTGACAAAATCGAAGCAGACGTAAAAGCAGACCTTTCCGACTGGCATAAAGTCCGCAAAGAACTAAGAGGCAGATAAATGCAGCCAGTTTACGTAGATGCGAACGTATTTATCTACGCTTTCTTAAAGACCAAAAGGCAACTGCAACCCAACGAATTAAAAATGAAGGAAACAGCCAAAAAAATCGTCGCCCGAATCAGCGAAGGAGAAAAAGTGACGACTTCCGTTGTTCATTTCAGTGAGGTTTGCAACATTTTAGAGGATTACCTCCCGCTGGAAGAAGCACTTCTTTTGGAGAAGGGACTGCTATACCGAGAGAACATCTTAATCTGCGAAGTAACACAGGAAGACTACCTTAAAGCAGTATCCATGGCAGAGGATTATCGTGTGGGTGCCAACGATGCCTTAGCTTACATACTGATGAAAAAAGAAGATATATCGGCAATCTACTCTTTTGACAAAGACTTTGATGTTTTCAATGACATTCAACGTGTTACTGAATAAAAGCAGAAGTCCATGAATGGCATACATTCTTTATTTGCTTTGTTGGCTAAGCTTTTTTCTGCTGCATTTGCTGATTTTATTCGTCTTTTTGAAGCGCAAAACTGCTTATAGGTGGCGGTTGAGTGCGTGGTTTGGATGTGGAAGATGGCTTGAAGCTACCCTATAGAAGTGCGTGAACCGCACTGTGGCTATGCAATGGTTTCACGGAAATCGCTGTTGCAGTGCGTTTTTCGCAGACATATTAGGATCCAAATAGTTATTCTATGCAAAAACCGATAGAGGGAGGGTAGCTGGTGACGGAACCGTGCGTTTTACGCACTTTAGAGGCTACAGAAATCCTTAGGAGGGGTAGGCACTATTGGTGATTTTATGGTCTAAAGCATGTTATCGCTCTTTATATAAGGGGAGGGGGTAGGTGACAAAGCAGCAAAATCTGCTTTTGTTTTGTTGTTTGGAAAAGGCGTTTTATCTTCTGCTTTTTTAGCGGCAAAACTGCTTATAGGCGGCGGTTGAGTGGTGGCTTTTGGGGTGAGATATGCTTAGGAGCCATTGAAGGGCCATGCTAGAGTCCGACTGCACTACGCTGACCATTGCTGTTCATTGATTCTTGTGAGAAAAAAAGCAAACGATACATGCATCCACAACCACAAGAATGCGCCTCCAACATGCAGCCAAGTACCGCATGTGCAAGAAAACGCTTACCCCACACCAAAACAGACGCCAAAAAACATCACAAACCCAAAAAGCAGCCGCCCCCAATTGCATTCTTGTGCAGCCGTAAAACCGCCGCACCCACATAAAGAGAAGAATCCAGTTTTGTAAAGCTTAAATTCCGATGTGGCATGCATACTATTGGTGAAAAAAAATGGTTTATTGCTCTAACTGTGGCGAGCAGATTTCTGATGACGCTTATTTCTGCCCAAAATGCGGCACCAAAACCGCTAAGGGCACAGAAGCCAACGTTAAAACCTCCTCTGAAGAGCTCCGCGACGCCTTCTACAAAGTGGGAATAGAACTTGAGCGCGCCTTCACAATAGCCGCCAAAGAAACCCATGCGGCTTTCCAGCGGGCAAGAGCAGACATGCAGCAAAAACCCGCCGAACAGCACGAACCCATGACTTGCCCCAACTGCGGAACCAAGAACGCGTTCGGCTCCATTTTCTGCAACAACTGCGGCAAAAGGCTCTCGCCGCTAGAAGAATCCCATGGAGCATGAAAGGGATGGAAGCAAACAAGACCCTCATCGCCTATGAAACTAAGGGCGGAGCAACAGGAGAATCAGCCCGAAAAATCGCAGAAATCCTGCGCTCCAAATACGGCTTGGAGGTTGATTTGGTTGACCTCAAAAAACAAAAGCCCGCAAGCCTGGAACAGTACCGAAACGTAGTCATCGGCGGCGGTGTTCGGGCTGGCAAGGTTTATGAGAAGGCGCTCAAGTTTCTTGAAAACGACCTAAGCGGAAAACGAGTAGCTTTTTTTGTCAGTTCCGCCGAAGCAGGAACGCCCGGAAGCTATGAAAAAGCCAAAGCAAAATTCGTTGAAAGCGAACTGGCTAACCACCCAAAAATTGTGCCTGTCTCCACGGAAGCTTTCGGCGGACGCATAAAAATCCTTGGAAAAACCGTAACCGACAACAGGGACATGGCAAAGGTCGAAGCTTGGGCTGAAGAACTTGGAGCAAAATTCACCCAATAAACCCAAAAACATGAAGGCGAACGCCCTGCTTTGCCCCGCCTGCTGCGTTCAATACGTTGAAGTAGAGTTTGACTTTGAAGTTGACGGGGTTATCTTGCATAACGTGAAGGCAGTACGTTGCCCAACCTGTAAAGAAGAAAGGTTTACAGCCGAACAATACCAAGCAATAAGAAAGAGAATCAACATCCCCTTTTAACTTTAGAAAAAAATCTAACAAGACCTTTCTTGCCAAAACCGTCAATTAGCGGAACACACAACAAACCGGAAATTCAAAGCGGAACTATTTTTGCCTGATGCTTATCAGTGTCTAACAATGCCAGAGTTGATTCCCCCGTTAGGTAACCGCAAAGCTCTCCAGGATTAATCACCAAAGTTTTTCCCCGAGCTTGGATGCCATTCAGATGAGAATGACCATGGATTACGGCGTTAAAGTACTCACTATCAATTAGTGCGTTGAGCAGTTCTGTCTCGTCTCCATGCAGCAAAGCGATTTTATAACCATCCAAGGTTACCGCAGCAAACCGTTCATGTATGGTGCAGTTGACGGTCTCACTGAACCGCTTCTTCAAAAGCTCATGGTCTCCGTCATTGTTGCCAAAAACGCCGACAAGCTTGCAGTTCAACTGCTTAAATTTAGGAATAACAAAAGGCGCAACATAATCTCCAGCATGTAAAACTAAACCGACCTTCTCACTGTTCAAATGGATTACGGCTTTTTCTACAAGCGACAAATTATCATGCGTATCCGAGATTGCACCAATCAACATATAACTTCACCAATTAACTTCTCACCAAAAAGAAATAAAAACTTTCCATTTAACCACCAAATATCGTTTGAACCAATACAAAATAAACAAAGAAAAGAACGCAAAAATTTCCTCCCACTATCTTAAGATTTAAAAAGCAATCGTACGATAAGATGTGTATATGTGTACAACAAATGTTTAGGGCTAAACAGAAAAGGCGAGATATGCTGCTCATCATGGCTGAAATTCTCAAGTTGACCAAAGAGAGTCCGTTAAAAACGCAGATAATGTACAAAGCAAACCTCAGCTTCACATTGCTTAACAATTATCTGTCTCTCATGCAAAATAATAATTTAATAATCCAAACTGTAAGTGAAGGTAAGGAAGTTTATGCTATTACAGAAAAAGGCTTGGAATTTCTTCAGATATATAACGCGTTAATTCGTTTGCTAAAAGCAGACGTCAACCTTAAAAAAAGCAAACTTCCTGCTACAGAAACTTGTCGAGAAACCTAAGCCTACTTTAGCACTTTTCAATCGCTGATTCCAGTTCGCTTAAGCTTCTGATGGTTTGGTCTGGACAGACACCATCAATCTCTTTTTGCGTTCGTCTCTCAATGTAAATGGCTTTCATACCTACCTTCTTTGCACCAGCGATATCTGCATCAAGAGTGTCACCTACAAAAACCGTTTCACTGGCAGAAATACCTAGCGCTTTTAGGGTGCTCTCGAAGATTTCTGGGCTTGGTTTGCGCTTGTTAACTGCACCGGAAATTACGATAACATCAAATAGCTTATCCAAGCCCTGAGTTTTCAGAAGCTTAAGGACACATTCAGGTATGGCAAAATTGGAAATTAATCCCAATCGGTATTTCCCATGCAATCTCTTCAAAACAGCCTTTGCATGTTCATCAATAAGGACATACTTCATGAATTCTTCGCAAAACTCAGAGGTAGCTTCTGTCACAATGGGGCTTGAAACATCATAGCGGTAACCTAAAAGCTTGAGCGCTTCTGAAACGCGAATATTGAAGTGTGGCTCCTCAAAATTTGCATCCGCTTTGACATAGAGTTCATCACGAGCTTTAATATAGGCTTCATTGAACTCTTTGAAAGAAACACCTATCCCGTTATTATTTAGGAACCTGTACATTCGCATGAGGGATGGACTGTAAAACTCATGGTTCTTTATTATGAGCATAAGGGTATCGAACATGTCAAATAAAACGGCTTTGATTGACATCTGCATTTTCCTAACAGTTAACCATACTAAGCCTTAAAATTCTTATCGCAAACTAAAACCGCTTTTCTTCATTCTTCCTTTTTTCCAAGCAACATAATAAACTGTGCCGGCAAGTAAGAAGATAACGCCAACTAGCCATGCTTCTGGTGTGGCAAAAAGGATAAACGCTAACAACATCAAGCACGTTATGAACCCAAGCGTTGGCATAAGCCTTTGCCGCTTATGGTTGGTTTTTAATCTGAAGGCTGCAGCGTTAGTAATGGCGTAGTAAAAAAGAAGCGCAAAAGTGCTAATGGCAACTACGCTTGTAAAATCCACAAACAATACCAAAACCGCCATCAACAAGCCAGTGCCCAAAATCGCAAGGTAAGGCGTGCAGAATCTTCCATGGAGCTTGGCTAACGCGGAAGGCAAATCGTTTCTTCTAGCAATCGAGTATGCCATGCGAGAAACGCCCAAGATGGCAGTGAGTAAAACGCTGGATGTAGCCACTAAACCGCCGACTGAAACAATCTGAACTGCAACCGCGTTGCCTGTAACATTCATAGCTGCCGTTAACGGAGAACCTGTAGCTGCAAGCCCTGCAGGACTTAGTAATCCAACCGCGATTAACCCAACCAAAACGTAAACTATCATGGATATTCCCAGCGACAGAATCATTGCTCTTGGCACGTTGCGTTTGGCATCTTTAACTTCCTCTGCCACCACTGCCACACGTGCAAAGCCGCCGTAAGCAAAAAAGATAAAGAATGCTCCAACAAGAACGCCGCTGGAGAAGGGCGTGAACGGAACAAAATTTTCAGTATTCACAAACAAGCCGCCAAAAACGATAAAAAAGCCCAGTATGGCAAGTTTTAGGGTGACAAGAATGTTGTTTACTCCTGCTGATTCTTTAGCGCCAACTAAATTCAAAGCTGTAAACGCCAAGCACAAGGCAGCTGCAACTATGTTGATGGATAACTCTGGGAAAGCTGAAGATAGGTAATAGGCAAACCCAAGCGAAACGGTTGCTCCTGTGAAGGTGTTAGCCACCATCCACATCCAACCAGCCAAAAAGCCAAAGTAAGGAGAAACCAGTTGTCGTCCATACTCGTAAACGCTTCCTTCCACAGGCTGCCAAGCAGCAAGTCTTGAAAAGTTCCAAGCTGTAATGAATGCGATTACCCCAGCGATAATCATTGATATGACAAGTGCTGAGCCAGCGTAACCCGCAACGATGCCTGTTACGACAAAGATTCCGCCGCCTATGATTGCGCCAACGTTGATGGCTACGGCGCTCCATAAGCCGATTGCACGTTTAAGCTTTCTGGGTTCCTGCTTTTCCACTATTGACCACAGCTAAGCCAAACAATCAAACAATTACATATTAAAACCTTAAGCGTTAAAGACTGCCTTGTAGCTAACACTATGTTTTTATGTGTAGTTTTGTGTATTTTAGACTTAGTGCTCTACTAAACTTGGCAGAAATTGGTAAGCCTTAAGCTATGGAGAAAGCCTACTGGTTACTGCTTGCAAGATTCCTTTTGTGGATTTTTACTTAATGGTTGGAAAGTACTATACTATTGTATAACCACTTGATAATTTGTGGGAGAATGCCCAGAAGAAACGTTGGTTAAAAAGGACAAGTAGTAATTCCTAAGCGAGTGAGAGACGCTTTAGGGCTAAAGCCAGGAGCAGAAGTGATTCTCTAAATTCGGGATAAAAGAGATTGTAATAAAAAAACCAAAAGTCAGTGACAACTATGTAGACTATTTCATCATTACATCTGCTCCAAAATTGAAGAAATGGGTGGATACTGAGAAGCTATTGGAAGAAGAAGTTGAAGAAAGAGTGGCCATAAGTGGCAACCAAGATTTTGACAATGTAAAAGGAGTCAAGCGTCCCCAATTTAATAAATCAACGCCATCGTTATGAAGAAAATTAGTAATTATTTGTCCCAGAATTCTCTTGTGCGCAAGTACTGAACCTTCGCTTTAAACAAATCCAGATAAAACTGGTCTTCCCGCGGATGCATCCTGCCCAGAATCCTCGAAGCCGTTTCTGCGCCAACACCTTTCACTTGCAACGCGTGAACAGCCTGTTTTCCATAGCTCAAGATTAGGTCGGCTTTGCGTCTGGCGTTGCTGAGTTCTTTGAGTTCTTCAGGTGTGAGTTCTTTGCCTTCACGGCGCTTTTGCAAATCCTGCTTTAGCTTTTCGACGTCTTGGCTTGGATAGAGCAGTGTAAGGAGCCTTGAATGGCAGTTTTCGCATTCAGGTTCCTCTGGTAAATCCTTAATTTTGACCTGAGTTGTCCATGTTCCACAGTGCATGCAGAGCAGTTTTGCAACTCTAGCTTCGATGGCGCTCTTCATCCTGTCGATGTTGCTTAGGATTATGCGTTCTGGCGCCATTAGCTCTGCAATGTCAGCGTACTGCATTAGGATGTGATATGCGAGCACTGTTGGTTTTTCGTGGGCTAACGTGTTGACGGCGATTTTTTTCTCTTTTATGTGGTGCATGATTTGTTTTACTTGTTGAAGGTCTACTTTGTCCATCATAGCTTCGCGGAGTGTCTCATCGTAGATTGGTGTGCCTTCAAATGCGCCCTTCAGTTTCTCCCCGCGCTCGGACATTTTCAGCATTTTTCCTCTGGGGATGGCGCCGAAGCGTTCTGCGATGGCTTTCATTCGAGTGATGAAGGGGAACTTGGCGTTTACATAGTTCAAGAACGCTTCGTCTATGCGTTCATCCGTTAAATCAAACAGTTCCTTGGGTAACCCTTCAATCTCCTGCCTGGAAGGTTTATGGGTTGTTTCGATGAGGATGCGGTAACCATCAGTCCACCAACCAGTGATGGCTTCACGCTCAGACAGAACAGAGTCGAAAATTCCGCCTAACGTGCGGTTGACAATTTCGCCAAAGCATGCGTGCACGACAATGTAGCGGTCTAAGGCTTCTATGACTATGCGGTTTTGTGTGGGCAGTGGTGCACCTTCTTTTTGGTACTCGTCAATCTCCAAAGCAGTGTCCAGTAATGTTTCTTTGTCGGTTTTCATCTCCAACGCTAGCTCTTCTGCCACTGCCTCTGGCTTTTTGCCCTGTTTGAGGAGTTTGCCGATTTTTTCCCTCATGGCTCCTGTTTGCTGTGCTAGGTCGAATGGGACGGGAAGGATTTCTCCATCCCAGCCTGGAATGGCGGCTGAGGGGTCTTCTGCTGGGACCACGTGCACTGTTCCTGTTTCGTCTTGTATGTTGACTATGCGCCAGACTTTTCCTTTCATTACAAAGTGTAACCCTATACGTGCGTGCAGGGTCATGAATTCGTCTCCTAAGGTTCCAATTTTGCGGTCGGTTAGGATGTTGATGGTTGGGTAGCGTTTTTCGTCTGGTATCATGGATAGGTTTTCGTAGTAGTATTCTCTTGTTTTGCCTGTTTTCTTCAAAACACTCCCTTCTCGCTCAACTCTTAGTTTGTAGAGGCTTTCTAAAAACTGCACTACATCGCCAAGTTGCTGAGCGTTTAGCGTGCTGTATGGATAAGCCCTGTTGATTATTTCTAACAATTCACTTTGACTAATACTTTCTTTATCCATCAGAATGCCTGCAATTTGGTGCGCCAAAACATCCAGGGCGTTTTTGTGGAAGACTACTGGTTCGACTTTGTTTTGGTTAGCATTTGTGACTGCTGCCATGGATTCCAAGGTGTCGTCCGGATGAGCGGTGAGGATTATGCCTTCTGAGAGCCGGTTTAGGCTGTGTCCGCTTCTGCCAACGCGTTGTATGAGGCTGCTGACTTGTCTTGGCGACATGTACTGGATGACCAAGTCCACGTTGCCGATGTCGATTCCTAGCTCAAGGGTGCTTGTGCAGATGATTGCTTTTAGGTTTCCAGCTTTGAATTGGTCTTCGATGGCAACGCGTTCTTCTTTTGAGAGTGAACCATGGTGCACTGCGATGTCTTGGCGGTTTAGCTGGTCGAATCGGTGTCCTAGCAGTTCGGCGATGGTGCGGCTGTTCACGAAGATGATGGTTGATTGGTGTGTATCGATTAGGCTGGTTAGTTTGCGGATTCTTGCTGCTGCCTCAGGCGTGGTTTGGAGTTTTGCGGCGAGTTCATAGTCGTTTGGGGTAGGGGATGTGTATTGCACGTGATAACGGTAATTTTTGGCTAGCGTTGCTTGTATTATGGTGACTGGTCGGTTGGTTCCCGCGATAAATTTTGCGACTTCTTGGGGGTTGCCCACGGTTGCGGATAAGCCGATTCGCTGAAACTCCTTGCCTGTAGCTTCAAACATGCGCTCAAGCGCTATGGTTAATTGTGCGCCTCGTTTGCTTTCCGCCAAATCATGCACCTCATCAATAATCACCGTTTGCACATTGCCGAGGTGCTTTTTCATTTGTGAGCCTGGCAAAATGGCTTGGAGGGTTTCGGGTGTGGTGACTAGCATTTGGGGTGGTTGGCGGGCTTGTTTGCGGCGGATTTTCATTTCTGTGTCACCATGTCGAACTTCAACGGTTATATCTAGTTGCTGGCTCCAGTAGGTTAAGCGTTTGAGCATATCACGGTTCAGCGCACGAAGCGGGGTGATATAGATGACTTGGATGCCTTTTTGCTCTTGGCTTTTCTGCTCTACAAGCCTTGAAAAAACGGGGAGGATTACGGCTTCGGTTTTTCCTGTGCCTGTTGGCGCAATCAAAAGCACGTTCTTGCCTTCCAATATGGAGGGAAACGCCAAGGTTTGCGGCAAAGTAGGCTGGCAGAAGCCAAGCTGTGCTAGTGCTTTGCGGACTGGCTTGGCGAGTAACTCGAAAACGGAACTGGAACTTTCAAGCTGCATTTTACTAATAGCTAGAATACCGATGAATGGATGTTTTAACTCTTTAGCTGAACCAAGCAAAATTTAACCTGAATACCCGTGAAACATATATTCAGAGCGGTCTGTAATCTAGCGCCAATTTTTTTCTGTACGCCTGTAGGTCAAGCCTTTTTTTGTTTGCTGGTGTTTTTTTTGGGTGGTTCTATTGGAAATGAAATTTTAGTCCTTTTTAGGCTTTTTTAGCCCCTTCTAGACTGCCTACACTCAATTGTAGCCTTTTTTTGGCTGGTGAAAAATTCCTTTTTCATTTCAAGGTAGCACTTGCTTTGAGCTTTCTGTACCTCTGCTTATAAATACTCTCAACGTTTGCAGAGCAAAGAATGCCTAACTCATGTGCATTCATTACGGAAAAGGGGTTAGTTGGCAGGCATTACCTAAGAAAAATCATGTGCTAACCTAACACTTGCAAAAAATGTACTCAGGAATCTCATATGGGTAGCGAAGGAAAGGGCGTTCTCTTGCATAAGAAGCATCCGGGTAAGAACCACTGGGTGCTTTTTTGCATAAAAGCAATATTAAAAGCAGGAATTAGTAATTTGTCGGCAATGGCATTTCGTTGATTTAGTTTAAAGCCAGAATTATCTTTTGAGGAATATTTAGACACAACCCGCGCATCGAGCTCAAACTTGGCTTGCAGTTGATATGGTAGATATAACAAAGGTTCCTGAATCGCTCAAACAAAGAATCTACAGCAAAGGCATCCTAATCAAAGGAAACCGAACCCAACAAGAACAGCTTCAAAGAAAAAGCATTTAGTTATTGCCCTTGCCGTACTTTATGACTATCAACCGAAGACTTGCAAACTTGGAAATAAAGCGTTTTAATCGCTCTTGTTATAGGGTTCTCTTAGGGTGTTGGCTTTAACAAACAGCTCTTTTAGTTTTTCGTCGCTTGCTCCCTGCCGAATCGGCGTTAAAATATCGGTCAGGTTGTCGTTTCTCATCAGGCACGGCTTCAGTTTCCCGTCGCTTGTAACCCGCATTCGTGTGCAATGCATGCAGAACTCGCGGTTCTCTATGGGTTTGACTACTTCGACGGTTACGTTTGGCAGGCGGTAGATTTGGCGGTTATGCATGAACGGGCGCTTCTCAACCTGAACGGCTTTTTCTTTGAGCATCTGCTCTTGCTCCTCTAAGCTGCGGTGGTGTGCGGAGTAGTACTTGTTGCTGACGTTTATAGGGTCAAGCTCAATGAGCTGCAGTATGGTGCCTGTTTTCGCTGCATACTCAATGAGGTCTGGGACGTCACCGACGTTAACGTCTTTGAGGACAACCGTGTTAAGCTTCACTGGGTAAAAACCCGCTTCAATCGCGGCTTCCACCCCTGCCAACGCGTTTTCGACTTTTCCGCCTGTCAGTTTGCGATAAGTCTCTGGGATTAGGGATGGCAGGCTGATGTTCACGCGTCTAAGCCCGCTCTCGCGGAGTTTTTTAGCCATGCCGCCGCCAAGCAATAGCCCGTTAGTTGTCAAAGATAAATCTCTCAAGCCTGGCACGCCAGCTATGCCAGCTACGATTTCGGGGAGGTCCTTTCGCATGAGCGGTTCGCCGCCCGTCAACTTTACCCTTGAAATGCCTAGGCCGACGGCGACTTTGGCTATGTGCACGATTTCTTCGGGGGTCATTTTTTCTGCTGAACGATTTGCGCGTTGTACTTCGCCTTCTCTATGGCAGTAGGCACATTGGTTGTTGCATCGCTGGGTAATTGATATTCTTAGGTTAAGTAGGGGGCGTCCACAGTTGTCGGTTAAACTCATCGTTATTCCCGTGCGTGCTTAACGATGTGAGGTGCCTCCGGCAAAATAAGCATTTCTACTGAAATCCTAACGGCGTCAGGGGAACCTGGGATACAAAACAAAGCCTTGCCTTTAGCTACGCCAGCCACAGCACGCGACAGCACCGCTGCAGAACCCCTCTTGTCATAGCTTATGCGCCTGAAAAACTCGCCGAACCCCGGCAGGGTCTTCTCAAAAAAAGGCGTAACCGTCTCAATCGTAATATCTTTGGGTGCAATGCCTGTTCCGCCTGAGAATATGGCTGCATCTAGGTCAGGCAAGCCTAAAACAAACATTACAGCGTCCTGAATCATCGTTTCATCGTCAGCAACGATTTTCTTAAACTCGACGTTATGACCAGCGTTTTTGAGCAGTTCAACCAAGGTGTCTCCTCCCACATCGCTGACGTCTGTTTCGCCCTGTTCTATTTGCTGGTAACGGGAGGTGCTGCAAATGTAGATGCCGAAATTGAGTTTCTTTGCCGCTTTGGCTTTGTGCTCTTTTGAAGTCTCACTCATACCCTTTTACGCCTGCTTGAATTTTCTGATGACATGGATGTTGTCGATGGTTGTTGAGGGATACTGTCCTGCGGCGTCCTTCTCATACTGCTTGGTCATGTCCCAAACCGTCAACAGCGCCACCGAAACAGCCGTCAACGCCTCCATCTCCACGCCTGTCTGCGCCCTAGTTTTGACGGTGGCCGATGCTTCAACCGTGAACTTGCCTGACACTTTAACGTCCACTTCCACGTTAGTCAAGGGCAACGGGTGGCACAGTGGAACCAAATCGCTTGTCTTCTTCGCCGCCAACACACCAGCAATCTTCGCCGTGTACAAGGGGTCGCCTTTAGCGATTTTCCCAGTCTTGATTAAATCGATGGTTTCAGCCTTCAGCTTTATTGTCCCAGCTGCGGATGCTTCCCTGAAGATTTCTGATTTTCCTGAAACATCAACCATAGCCATTTCGTTTTCCCTCTGAGCGTTATGTTTCTTGGAACATATGTTGTGTTTCTTTCTTTTATTCGTTAAGGATTGCCTGTAGCCTTTTGTTTATGCCACTCAACAACCACATATCTTTATGTGCCTTGAAGGGCGCTAACAATTGTTTTTTGCAACCCTGTTTGGCGGAGGTGAATGTTTGACGGAGGAAGAACAAAAAACCAAAAAGAAACTAACCGTTGAGGAAGCAGGAAAAATGGGTGGACAAAGAGTTCGCAAGCTCATTCAGGAAGGAAAAGAGCATGAAGAAGAGACCGAGTAATTCTTTTTATTGTTCCCACGCGTCTATCAGGTTCTGCACAGCTTTGGCTTTGGCTGAGCCTTCGTTGAACCTGTACATGCGCACTCGACCATAGGTTCGTTCTTGAAGGATTCCTTCAGCCTCCAAAACTTTCAAGTGCTCCGATGTTGAAGCATAATTTAAGCCGATTTTCTTTGCAACGTTTGAAACGTTAAGTGAGCCTAACGTGTAGATGAGTTTTAAAATTCTCATGCGGGGCTTGGATGAGAAAACCTCCTCTAACTCCATAATAGTCACGCCTTATCCTTTTCTAGGGAGGCACTTAATTGTTTCTCCAACTCAACCGCTGGAATTGCGGGCAAAGAAATCCGTGTTGACCTCCCACGTGTAGCCACGGTTGCTACCTCAGCCTTCAAAATCCCTAAAGACGAGAGATACTGCACGTAATTGTAAACCTGAGTGCTGCCCCGAGGCTGCTCATCAAACTCTTCACATACAACGCCGTAGGCTTTCTCAATTTCCCCCAGCGATGCATAAGCCTCCTGACTCTCCTTAAAGTACCGTGCCACCCCAAGCAAAAGCAGCCGCTCATGCAAACCCAAAGACGCCAACTCACTGCGCCGCAAACCAGGAATAATAGCAGAAACCGCCTTGCGTACGCATTCAGGTTCCACAAGCTCAGCGTCCTCAGCATCCGCGTACTTGCCAGCGCGCCACAATAACTCAATGGCAAAACGGGCATTCCCGCTCTCGCCAATCGCCAATTCGGAAACAAGAAAAACCACGTCCTCAGGAACTGCTCCTAATTCAAAAGCCATGACTACACGGTCGTTTAGGATGTCAATTAACTGGTCTTTCCCATAACGCTCTAAACTTATGATGTTACGTTGCAGGGTGCTTTTGGCGCTCGCATCCAATTGCTCAATGCTTTTTAGGTCTCTGATTATGAAGATGAAAGATGTTCTCTGGGGCTTGCCCTGCTGCATCTCCTGTAGCCGAGTTAACTTGTAAACGGCATCTGAACCTTCTTTTTCGATGACGCTGTCAAACTCGTCCAAGGTAAGAATAACATGCATATCTTCCTCGTCGAGAACTTGCAGGAGCGTGCGAAGAATCTCCTCCCCAGAAAACCCCCGACTCGGATAAGTGGGGCGAAAAACCGCTACTGCGTGGTGCAAAATTAACGCCAGACTCCCGCGGTACTCTCGGCAGTTAATATGGATGTAGCGGAATTTTATGGCGCGTTTTTTGGTTTCTGAGGTCATGTCTGCGCCGAAACGCTGGGTTAGGGCGGTTTTTCCTGTGCCCACGTCGCCTGTTACGATGACGCGCTGTGCCATCCGCTCTGGGTAGCGCAGCATGAAGCTGAAGAACTCCATTAGTAAGCGGTGTTCACTGTCTCGGTGAGGCAGCTTGGACGGAATGTAGTTTATATCAAGCTTTGTTTCGTCTTTGAATACGCTGTGACTCGCCATGGTAGGTTCCTTGATTAAGGGTATTTGTTATTGCACAATATTATGTTTTTCAGCCAGCAGGCTATTACTTCTTTGAGTTAACATGAAATAATCACTTGAGAACTAAAAGCTTTAGCTCAAACACTGATTTGCTGGAGGAGGTGGCTTGCAGTCGATTGCATGCCTCTCGAAGGAAGACGTAATTATGCTATTGTTTAGTGAGAAGAGATAGGCGAGATTTTGCTATCGGTAAGTAAGCCCCATGCGCTTGATGAAATCGAGGACTTTCTCATACTCTCTTAGGTATTGTTTTCCTTTTTCGGTAAGTCTAAGCGAAATGTCACCTTCAATTAAACCAAGCTTCTTGAGCTCCGAAATGTACTTTTTTAAACGGTCGAAAGGCACATTCATCCGTACCTGAACCCGTATCAACACTGTCCTATCATTGCTGGCTTCATCGTTAAGCACAGCCAACAAATCGGCATAGATTTTCAATCTGTCTCTACGGGAAATCTTTGTCATGTTTGGATTCCTTTGAGCTGTAAAAGGTTCGATAGGCGACTATTAAAAAAATAATGAAGCCTGCAAAACGAAACACAATGGCTGCCCAATAAGTTGTTATATTATAGCCTATATAAGTGAATATTAGCGTGTAGGCTATCAGCAAAACTTGGCTTATTGCAAGGAAAAGAAACCCGAAGGGAATCCAAATAGTCATCGGGCCTGGATTTTTAATATGGTTTAGTAGGGTGAGAATAGCAATGTAGCCAACGCACACTACCATAAAGATTCTCCAATAAATCTGGGTAACGCCGTATGTTTCAAAGACAAATTGCGGAGCAGCAAATAATAGTAGAGACAATGCGATAAGAACAACAATCAATGCACTAAGGGTTATGTTCCAAAGGTGTTGGGTCTTTTTTGTAGATTTCTTTGAAAAGAAGTAGGTGGTTGCAAGGAACAAAAAAGAGAATGTTCTGAATAGAACCATAAACCAATACACATCATTGGAAAATGGTGCAGCGGTGGCGATAACATGTGATGCGCCCATAATGCCAAATCCAAGGGGTAAGCCGAGAAAGCTTCCTTCTCCAGTAAGTCGATATGGTTTCATCATGAACCATGCAAGGATGAAGGAAATAACTGCCGAGGCAATTTCGGCAAGTTGTATTATGATTCTCACTATCTCAAGCATGAAGCCAATCTGTAGCAATCTTACTTTATGTTTCTTTTCAACACTTTTTTGTGCTCACCATAGGTGAGTCACCCTAGGTGAGCAGGGCTTATTAGCGCTAAACATCGTTTTCGATTTATATCGAGAAAAAAAATTGGAGAAACAAAAATTGCTGAAAAAAAACAGAACAAGTGAAACAATTACTTGGAGACAACAAACATGTTAAGAGAACAAAAAGCCTTCTTCGTATTGCTTTTAGTGCTTTCTATGGCTGTTCCATTGCTGGCTTTGCCGCAAAATGCTAGTGCCCTATCAATCGACACTTACGCCCTTCTCTCTGTAGGCCCTAATCCCATTGGCGTTGGACAAACATTATTCATCGTCATGTGGCTCGACAAGCCTCCACCAGTACCACAAACACAAACTGCGACTGAACGAGCAATTCCATACACTAATCTCACAGTGACAGTAACTAAACCTGACAATACAGTAACCATTTTGGGACCCTTCACTTCTGACTCAACCGGCTCAGCTGCAACTTCTTATGTCCCTGATCAAGCAGGTAACTATACTTTTCAGCTTAAGTATGGTGGCGAAACTATTTACGGTAGGCGTCTGGCTGGAGCTCCCATGACCACTGACTACTACAAGCCAAGCACAAGCCACATCGTGAGAATCACCGTGCAAGAAGAACCTCTATATCCCACTCCTGGTGCACCGCTACCAACAGAATACTGGACCCGCCCCATTGATGCACAAAACTACGAGTGGAACGTTCTAGGTGGAAACTGGCTAGGATTGCCTCTACAGTTTGCCTCTGGCTGCAACGCTGAAGGAACTTTCAACCCGTACTCACCAGCCCCCAAAACAGCGCACATCCTCTGGACAATCCCGCAGGCTTTTGGCGGCATCGTGGGCGACAACTTTAACGAATCAGACTATTACACAGGCTTATCTTACCAGGAAAAATTCAACCCGCCTACCGCAGTAGTAA
>QYYE01000049.1 GCA_003589585.1 Candidatus Bathyarchaeota archaeon | reverse complement strand
AGAGCAGAATTTGGAAGCAGACTGCTGGAACCCAGAGAAAATGCTAGATACGCTCATGCGCAACCATGACAAAGTGGAGCAGAACTGGGTGGAGAAAGGCTTACTTAAACTGGTAGATGATATCATGGTTAACTACCAGACCTTTGGCGGCATGGATCACCTCGAAGGCAGAGATTTGCCCTCCAAAAAAGTAGTCATAGAAGTCCTCGAAGACCTCTTCACGATTCTGTTTCCAGGTTACTTGGGGAAGGTGGAAATCACCAAAGCCAACATAAAGTACCATTTAGGCACCACTCTCACCTCAGTATACACTAGGCTTACGAGCGAGGTGGAAAAGAGCCTCAAGTATATCTGCAGAAAAATCAGCGGTTGCCCACAGGACATATGCCAAAAACGTGCCCAAGTTGTGGTTAAGGAGCTCTTGGAAAAGCTGCCTGAAATACGCTCGATGCTTAGCGGAGATATTCAAGCAGCGTATTGCGGTGACCCAGCAGCGGTAAGTCCTGAAGAAGTGATTCTCAGCTACCCATGCGTACTGGCGATAACCACTTACCGCATAGCCCATGAACTGTACCTTAATGGTGTGCCGTTGATTCCAAGAATCATGAGCGAACACGTTCACTCCCTAACAGGCATAGACATTCACCCGGGAGCAAAAATTGGCAAGAACTTCTTCATCGACCATGGAACAGGCGTGGTTATTGGCGAGACAGCGGAGATTGGCGATAACGTCAAGCTGTATCAAGGTGTAACTTTGGGTGCGCTGAGTTTTCCAAAAGACGAGAAAGGCAATATCATTAAAGGGCGCAAACGCCATCCCACCATCGGAAACAATGTGGTCATTTACTCGGGCGCAACCTTGCTTGGTGCAGACGCAGTAATCGGCGACAACGTGGTCATCGGCGGGAACGTCTGGATTACTAGCCCGGTTGCTTCTGGAACAAAAATCACCATAGCCAAACCAGAACTCAAATACAAAAAAGAAAACCACGCAGAAGAAGCCAAGCCATAGCTTTCTGCTGTTGCTCTGCCATAGACCCCCTCCCCCTATTTATCAGCAGAATCAAATTTTTGGTTTTAGCCTTTTTTCTTATGTGGGTGTAGCTTTTTTAAGGCTGCCACATGTCTGCTTGTGAGTTGGGTTGCTTTTTGGGTTTGGGCTACACTTTAGCTGCTGTTGGGATGTGGGAACCACTTTTTTCTTCACATGCTCTACATCGAGCCATGTTGGATCGGCAAGGTTGTGGATGTGGCAGTCACACCAAACGCGTTTTCGACCACAAGCTCTTACAAAGAAATAGCCCAAAAAACCAGATGCAAGACAGAGATTAAACAAGCAATTTTTTGATCTACGGATAAAGAACTTAAACAAAGAGGTTTTTTGGTTCACCAAGAGTTAATTGTAGACCAATTAATTCAAGAGTTAATTTTCTTGAGAACCAAAAAATAAAGGAAAGATAGGGAGTGTTTCCCTAGTAGTCTAGGATTTTCTCAACTGCGTCTTTTTCTACTTCGTCTGCCAACGGGATACCGGTGACTTTTGTAGCTATCTCAGAAAGGCTCATCAAGTCGCCCCTGTTGAGTAAGCTGAGGTTCCATTTGCGGTTGCCTGCCATAAGCTGCTTTAAGCCAACGCCAACTCTGTCGGTTAGGTACGTGTAGACTCCTATGCTTTCTAGTGGGATTTCGCTGAAGCGTGCGCCGTATTTTGCTTTCAGTTCTGGTGTAGCTATGAAGAATTTGTCGGGTGTTACGCCGAACTTTTCTACAAAGGCTTTTGGAAGTTTACCTTCAGTTGCGAGTTGTTTGAAGTAGCTTGCTTTCATAGCTGCGGTGATTGGTGAGCGCCCCATAAGAACCGCTTTCACCATTGGCCCTTCGCCGTAGTTGCTCATGGCTATAGTTTTGAAGATTGACGTTTCCTCTATGAATCCGCCGGCCATAACAAGGTCTGGAACATACTTGCCCTTCTTCTTGAGTATCTGGGCACACCTTTGCACCAGTGCTTGCAGATAAAGGGTTGGGATGCTCATTTCATCCATCATGGGCACAGGGCTCATGCCTGTTCCACCGCCAGCACCGTCAAAGCTTAAGGCGTCGATTTTTGCTTCAGAGGCGAATTTCATTGTGTAGGCTACTGCTGAGGGTCGGTATGCGCCTGTTTTGAGAAAGATTTTCTTGGCGCCTTGCTTTCTTAGCCAGTCGATGTCTTCTAGGAAGCCTTGCTCTTTTGGTATGCCTACTCTGCTGTGTCGCTCAAAAGTCTGGAAAACTCCATCCTTGAATGCTTGCTGAATCACTGGATCTTCTGGGTCGGGAATCACTATGTAGCCACGTTTCTTTAGCAGTATGGCTTTCTCTAAGTTCTTTAGTCGAACTTCTCCGCCGATGGCTTTTGCTCCCTGACCCCACTTGCGCTCGATAACGTTAACTTCCAGCTTGGATAGGGCGTAGGAGTCTATGCCTAATCGTTGGTCTTCAACGTTTGTTTGAATGATGACGTCGCCGTATTTTCCGTCCCAAAATCTTCTGAAGGATTCAACTCTGCGTTTAAGTTCTGGGGAATGCGTTATTTTTCCATCTGTTAGTTGTGATTCAACATCCATGCCAGCTATGTTTTCTCCGATTGTTACTGATACACCTGAAAGTGCTGCTCCGATGGCTAAACCGTCCCAGTTTACACGTGCAACCTCGGTTGAACCAAAGGCGCCCGTTAATATGGGTAGTTTGAGGGGCATTCCTCCGACGACTACTTCTGTGTTGGCGTTTGGGAATATGGCTGCTTCTGAAGTTTCCGCTACACCTTGCGCTTCAAAGAGTCCTGCTTGGATGCTGAAGTGCGACCAGTCTAAGCCGAAGTTTTTGAGGGCTCCGGCAGTGCTGGTTCCGAATTGTGCTGGTTCTGGGTAGAGGGCTTCTCTTCCTCTGAAGGCCGAGAGGCTGATTTCGCAAAGGACTGGGCAGTCGCGTATACATATTGGGCACATGCCGCTGATTGTGCTTGTGTCTTTAACGCGCGTGCTTGTTCCTACGGTTGATTTTCCGTTTAGGTATGAACTGTTTTTATGTACTCGTTCGCTCATTTGTTCATTCTCCAAGTTCCACTAACGATTAATTTGAGCATCAGTACACTTGTACAGTATTTAACGTTATGTTACAGCATCTATATGAAAAAAACGTTATTTATATGAAATAAATGTAACAAGCGTTCAAAGCACTATGTTATTAAAAAAACACCTTTTGAATCAAAAACAACTGAACAATTGTCTAAAATCTCTCAAGATAGGCTTCAAACTGCTTCCTACCCCTCAAACACTGGGAGCAAACACAGCTAAACGGCAGATTCTTGGTAGCGCATAAGTCATTGTATTTGCATTCGCTGCATGGAAAGTCCCTGCCGCATCGGGTGCAGTTTTGCATGAAGACCACTTCAGTGCCAAGTACGCTGCCGATTGTATCCATAAGCTTCTCGATGTTGTTGTAGCTTTTAATGGAAAAGACGCCTTGCTCACGGTTATAGTCCAAGCCCAGCCTCAGCAAGAGAACGAATTTTTCTTTTTCAACCCGTGGAAGCTTGAAAGCACTCTTACTCAAAACCGCAACCATTTCATCAGAACCTACCCATTTTAATCAGGAAATCAACCTCTTCTGGAGTAAGCTTCAGCCAGGAAGCAATCGGGCCGCCCTTTTGTTTTTGCAGAATACTCTTAACGTATGGAATGAAGCTATGTTTAGCGATTTCTATGGAAACGTGGCACTGCGCACCTATCTTGGCGCAAATATTGTTTAGTGTAGTTCGTTTGCCCTTGGTCCAAAACAGCGTAATGATCCTAATGGGCGGCGAAATAAACTGGAAAGGCTTGTATGACTCAGGCGCTACAGCTGCTGCTTCAGCGAGCGAATTAAAGAAGTACTTCAATAGATGCCAGTTTTCCGTGCCGATTCTGCCCCTGAAAACATCTGCCTGAGAAACAAAATTGTAAGCCGTCGCCAACTCGTCTGGGTCGGTGTATCGTTTTGGCAGGTTGTCGCTTACTGAAAGCAGAAAATCGTCGTAGTCAACGCTGGAGTACCGAAGCAAAGTCGAGACTTCCTCAATTGACTTTGCCGAGAAGAATGCTCTCAGGGTCTCGTCCATGGTTACATCCTTGTTTCTTGAGCTCAGCATTACGGTATCTTGAAGAGTCAACACATGGTCTTCTTCGCTTAAACTCTGCAAGTCATTTATAGCTGACCGCACATCGCCACGGCTGTTTTGAGCAATTCTCTCAAGCGCTTCAAACTCCGCCTTAACACGCTCCAGCAAACAAATCTTCTGCAACAAAACAATAATCCGCGGAATACGAACCTGCTGAAAACGCACCAGCATGCTCACTTTTTTGAGCGGTCGAAGCTTGTCTAAGTCAGGGTCGTTAGCCGCCATGATAACGGGCACCCGAGACTGCTCCACAATCTTCACTATAGCGCCTACTCCACCTCTGTCCTCGTTGCCTGCGATGCCGTCAACCTCGTCGAGGAAAAGCAGGTTACCCTTGCTGCCAACTGAGAAGCTGTCTAGTGCAATGTAGGCGGTGGCTGGTTTGGCAACTTCATTTATGGCCTTTTCTGACCTTGTATCGCTTGCATTCATCTCGATAACTGTGAAGCCGAACTCTTTTGCGGCAGCATTAACAAGTGCGGTTTTGCCCACGCCTGGCGGTCCATAAAGAAGAATTGCCTTTTTGGTTCGACGCTTACTTTTTAGCCACTCAACAAACGATGCTTTAGCCTCTTCGTTCCCAACGATGTCCTCTATCTTTTTCGGGCGGTACTTTTCCACCCACAAAAGATCATTGCGCGTCATAGCTCTCCTCTATACTTTTCCCAAACTTTGCAAACTGCGCAAGCAGCGCGCTCAGCTGAATGTCGCTGTTGGCGCCCTGCGTTAAACGGTAATCATACTCGCCGATGATATTTGACAGCTCAGCTTTCTGCTCAGGAGTAAGGTCGGACATTTTGAAGAGTTCGCGCTGCACTTGACGGATTATTTCGGAGCCTGAGAAGCCAAAGGAGCCCATGATGTCATACATTGTTTTTCTTGCCTCCATAAAGTCGCCGTACAGCGCTTTACGAATCATTTTTTGAACCTGCATTGGGCTGGCTTCACCGATGACCATTGAAACGGTTTTCTCATCCACTACGCCTTCTTTGTAGGCTGAAGCGGTCTGCAACGCGTTCATGGCGTGCCTAAGGTCCCCTTCCGAGAAATCAACAATTCTCTCTGCGGCCTCGGGCAACAGTTTGACGTTTTCTTTTTTGGCGATGTTTTGCAAGTGCTCCTTCATAGCTTGCCTATCTAGTCTTGAGAAGCGGAATATTGCACATCGGCTCTGTATGGGCTCGATAATTTTGCTTGATTGGTTGCAGATAAGGATGAATCTTGATGTACGGGAGCTGGTTTCCATGATGCGTCTTAGCGCTGTCTGGGCTGGACCCGTCATCATGTCGCTCTCATCCAAAATAACCAGCGCAAAGGGGATATTGCCAAAGCCTGCTCGGCTGTAACGCGAGAAATCTTTGATGCGTTCCCGCACGGTATCGATTCCTCTCTCATCTGAAGCGTTAAGCTCCAAAGTGAAATTTCTCCAGTTCTGCCCATACAACTCACGTGCAATGCACAAGGCAATGGTTGTTTTTCCAGTGCCGGGTATGCCTGCAAGCATGAGATGCGGCATGGTTTTGGGGTTTTTCAGAAAAGCCTTAAGGCTATCAACTATATCCCGTAAGTCCACCACTTCGTCTAGGGTTTTTGGACGGTATTTCTCTACCCACATAAGGGCTTCTTCAGTAACTGCCATCGATAATCCTCACAATAGAATTATTGCAATTAACTTGCTTTTTAGCATTAATTTATTTTTCCTATAAATTCACTGAAAACCTGTCACAATTCACTACTCGCTTTTGCCGTCTGCCTATCCAATTTTGCTTCCTTCCGCAAGGTCTTTTTCAGGCACAAGCACCGTGATGTTGCCATCTGGGTCTTCGGCTGCCAAAATCATGCATTGAGATTCCAAACCTGCAATCATGCGCCTCTGCAAATTCAGGAGAAAAACGCATTTTTTGCCCACCAACTCTTCTGGAGTATACCACTTGAGGATGCCTGCGACAGCCTGCCTTTTTTCAGCTCCAAAATCAACCTGTAATTGGATTAGTTTTTTCGAGTTAGGCACAGCGTTTGCTTCAACTATTTTGCCTATGCGTAAATCCATTTTTTGGAATTCAGCGAACGTTATTTCTTCACTCAAACCTTTTCACCTTTCAAGCGAATGTAAGCCGTCTTCCTGATATTTACTTTGCTAAGCCAGAGGCAAGTTTGATTCTTTCCTGCGTTGCTAACCTGTGAGCTTGCAAAAGAGGCTCAGGAATTCGGCTTTTAGCACAATGCCGAACGATTTTGACGGCGGTGGCAAGAGAAACCAAATGGCCAATGCTTACGTAAACGGGCTTGCATCCGTGCTTGGTTGTTACTACGGCGCCGACAACTTGGTCACGGTCAACCAGAAAGACCTCCCCAGCAGTCTCCACGGGTGTGCCGATTAACCTGCTTTTTGCCGCGCCAACAGTGGGTTTTCCAAGGGCAAGTCCAAGGTGACTGGCAAACCCACACCTGTAGGGATGTGCTAATCCTTGCCCATCAACAAGGAAAACGTCAGGCTGCACCTTTAACTTTTTTATGCATGCCATGGCAGGAGGGATTTCTCGGAAAGAAAGCAGGGTTGGTATGTAGGGAACCTTGACGGGGACATTGGCGGTTTGAGTTTCAACGACTTCTAGGGAAGCATAGTCGAGAACCGCTATAGCGCCTATGCCTACATTGCCCACGTATGACACGTCAACGCCTGCCACAAACCTGATTTTCCGGGGCAATCTGTTTTCGGTTACAATTTTTTGGCATAGCAGAGACTGCGCTCTACGCGCTTTCTGCACTGAAAATTTATCCGCAAACTTGAGAGATTGATTCAAGAGTTATTCTTTCTCGGTTTTGCGTTTGGTCCGTTTGGTGGTTCAAACTTTTTCAGTTGGTCTTCAAGTGCTTTTCGACGCACTTCAAGAGTTATGTCACCGCGTGTTGACTCGATAATTCGCCTGGCAATATCAGATTTGTGTCGCAGTCCAGGAACAAGCATGTAAGCCTCATCCAAAGCCAACAGCTCAGTAAAAATCTCATCCATGGTCGCCAAGCACTCCTCGCCCTTTTCAACGTCTCCTTCCCGCAGAGCATCTAGAGCTAAGCGTCGGTATTCACCTATGGCATCGGCTAAGCCTAAAACGTAATCAACCGAGGGTACGTTGAGCTCCTTAGCCGTCACAAAACGGGACTCCTTAACCAAAGTGTAAAAAATGTTTGCCTCCGAGTACTCCTGCAGAGCAGCACTGAACATGCCGCCGTAGATGATTTCAGGACACTCCTCGGTCATTTTCTGTAGGCTGGAGATTTTCTCTTTGGCTTCCGCCATTAATTTTTCGGCTTCATCGTATTTTTTTTGGTGAATGCGAAGGATTGCCTGTTTGGAGAGGCTTGTGGCTTTACGCATGCTCTCATGACTATCCTCGCGAACCTTGTTTTTCTCCATAAGCTCTGTTTTTATTTCTTGAAGCACCGACTTTAAAGTGGACAAAACTTGCACCTGCTTTTTATAATATCGGTTTTAGTTATTTATTCGTTCTTTAAGAAGAAGGGCTTGCATACTAAAGGCTTAGTGGTTATTCCGAGCTTGCCCATTTGTCGACAAAGAGTTTGCTGTCTCCCAGCTTGAAGCTAACCTTGACAAACGTTGAGTCTACAACTTTGAATGGAAACATGCTGTCTTCCGCTAGGTCTTTGGGCAGGTAAATAAGGTACTTGCCATCTCTTCGTCTGAATAAGCGTCCTTTGCCTTCACTTACCATAGTAATAACCGCTTGATTGCCCCTTAAAGAACCATTAGGGAAAAAAATGGTATTTAAGTTTTATTCCAAACCAACAAAGCGCCCTTACTAATTTTGAATTTAAAAATAAAGGTGACTAAGGAAAGTATAGTGCGCTAGACAACCTGAATAGGCTTCTCTAACCTGCTAAGTAACACCACTCGGCTCTCAGGTGCCTCATCAATAACCCTATAACCTGTCTTGTTTGCTAACTCAGCAGCAAAATCCCTGACCTCACCATGCATAGGCATACTATCAAAGCCCAAGCGCAGATTCGAAAAGCCAATGTGCATGTAAGCTTTCGCTTCAATGTAGGTGGGATTGGCTTTCTCAATCAACTTGGCGTACTCATCAACTTGGCTCATGTTATGCTCTTTAACCAGTGTCATCCGAATCACCGTGGGGCACTGAAAACTTTGCAGAAGCTCCAGCGACTCATTGAGTTTTGCCCAAGCGTTTGGAAACAGTGGACGGCAAACCCTCTTGAAAACCTGCTCGTTTGGCGCACACAATGAAATGTAGAGTTGGGTGGGTTCTTGGCTGAGTTTTGAAAGTTTAACTGGCAGTGTGCCGTTTGAAACAAGAAAAGTTGTTAAGCCTCTTTGGTGGAATGTGCGAATCAGCTCTCCCAGCGGCTCGTAGAGTGCTGGTTCGCCTGTCAGGCTGATTGCTACGTGCTTTGGTGTTAGGGCTTCTTGAAGTTTGCGCCAGTTTGCTTTTGAGTTACCATTGTATCCTGTCAGGATTCTCTCTTGCGCTTTGAGGCTGCCTTGAACAATTGCTTCTGGGGCGTCAAGAACTGGGATTTTCATTTCGTCCCATGTAACCTGCAAATCTCCGCTTTGAGCTCTCCAACAAAACAGGCATTGTTGAGTGCAGTAGTACAGCGATGGGGACATTTGGATGCATCGGTGCGATTTTATGCCGTAAAACTTCTGTTTATAACATGGTCTATCATTGATTATGGACTCGTAGAGCCACTTGCACCTTTTAACCGCTGAGTGACTGCCTATCAAATGGTACTTTTGCTTCTTTAATGCTTGAACAAGCGACGTTTCAGTGCTTTTCTCCAAGTCTTGCACATTTCCAGCGAAATTTCAGTAAGAAATACTTGTGCAGGCTTTTAAAAATCTCTATGGCTAAAGCAATCTTTGTATGTCGCCTTCTGCCCTGTTGCAGTTGCGTTTAATTCTCTGGCGGAACGTGAGATGATTGAAAGGTAAAGTTTAAAATCATCTCTTAGTTAAATCATCAGTTAACATTGATAGATAGCTGTATATTGAGGGGGATTACCTGTTGAATAATAAATTTGTTGCATTTAGCCTCATGGTTTTAATGGCTATGTCAATCCTGTTTATGCCTCTAGTTTATGGGCAACAAAGTCTTGGCGTAAACATTTTTCAAATCACTCCAGCAGAACTCAACGGCATTGTAGGGCAATCGGTTAATCTGCAAGGAACCATTTACACTTCGAACGGTACTTACCAAGTTTACTTGGGCAGAACTCTAGTTGCCACCAACAAAGCTGAAGGATTTTACGTTAACTCAAACTTCACGGTGCCTGAACTTCCAGCGGGAACTCACCAGATAACCCTTAGAGACGCCGCCATAAACATTAATGCAACCCAACGCTTTGATGTTAAAACGGCATATAGCATAAACGCTGTTCCAAAGCAAGCCCAAGAGGGCAACAGTGTTACCTTAAATGTTACGGTCACGGGAGGGCAAGCAGGAATTGGTTACAACGCAGAGGTCTCGGTTGTACTGCCAAGCCCTTTAAGCACTAAATATTCAAAAGCAGTTAACTTAGGCACACCTAATCAAAAAGGAACCGCCCAAGCACAAATCACTTTTCCAGACAGCAACTTTCAACCTGAAGGCTCAGTCACCCATTACGTAGGAACCTACAATATTCATTTTAACCAGTCAGACACCTTAGCGTCAGACCAGTTTACTGTAAGCTTCATCGATTCCACTGAATACAACAGAGGTCAAACAATGAACATACGGGCAACTGGCTATCAACCCAATACTGAGGCAACAATCAGCATTTCGGGTCCCAAAGGCACAATTCATACTGAAACCGTAACCTCTTCGGCTGAAGGCGTAATCTCCGCAACATGGGTTGTTTCGTCTGAGTCAGCCATCGGAGACCACACCATATCCATAAACCCTCAAGGCACACAAAAAGCCATACCTGACTCCCAGAGCTTTAAGGTCGTAGGCTACTCCGTCAAAATTAAAACCGTAAATCTTGCAGGGCAAGCAGTGCCAGAAGTAACCATTAAAGCCTTAGACGCATCAACCAACGCCGTCTATGAAGGCACAAGCGGAAGCGACGGCATAGCAAACTTAAAACTTGAAAAAGGCAGCTATGTTTTAACCGCCTTCTGGAACGACGTGAACGTTGGTCAAACCAACATTACTATCACAGGCGAGGGTTCTTTTACCCTGCAGTGCAACTTAGCCAGCCTCAAAGTAAACGTTAAAAACACCGATGGTGTTGCCATGCCCTTTGTAGATTTAGAATTTAATTATCGTTACTCAACCAGCGGCGGCTCATCCCAAACTGGAAGCGCCTCGGGAAAAACTGACCCCTCAGGAAGTTACACTTTAACCTCTGCCTTGACTGGGGTAAGCTATACCATTAGCGCTTCTATGTATAATCAAGTCTTCAACTCAGGCAATAACACGCTTGGCAATCTTCCAAACCAAGTCTCCACCGAAGTCACTATCATATGCCCAAACCGGGCGCTTCAATTAGAAGTTGTTGATTACAATCGAAAAATAATTCCAGACGCTCGTATAGAGCTTGTTGAATTGACCAACGGTTTATTCTACGCTGACACCACCGACAGTTCAGGCATAATCAGCAACAATGTAACTTTTGGCACTTACCGGGCCAGAGTTTACAAAGAAGACACTTTAATTAGCGAAACCATAATTGAAGCCTTTAGCGACACTCAACAGCAAATCCGCGCTACTCTCTACGGCATCCAAATATCCGTGTCAGTGGTGGACTTCTTTGGGCAAGCCATTCCGAACGCAAATATCACCTTAAACGGGCCAGGAAACGCCAGACGGTCAGCTATGACGCAAGGCGACGGCAAAGCAACTTTTACCAACGTGATTGGCGGCGACATGCAGATAGTAGCGTTTGCCTCAGGCTACGAAGACACCTATCAGGCAATAACCGTTAAAGTTCAAGAGCCAACTTCGCTACAGGTAAAAATTGACAAGTATGTCGCTTTTGGTTCAATGCTAATTCAGGTGAGCACTCTGCTAACTGTTGCCATAATAATAGCTGCAGTTGTCCTGCTGTTGGTAGTGGAAATTTACCGGCGAAAAAGAGCTAAGCCTGCTAGTGAAAAATAAATGGTCAATTCAGACTTTAGAATAAAAAACTTTATATCTTTTTCAGCCGACATAGAGTCTTCACAAGGGAAAGCAAACAACACAATGAAGTTTTGATTTGACAATTGAGGTGTATCTATTGGCTCAATCAAAAGCTTGTTCTCCAACATGCCGCTCTTTTAAGTGCGCTAAAAACTCCGCTTTTTTCCGACGAGACACCGTTTGGTGCAGATGGACTGAAGAGATGTGCAATGTGGCAAACTGCACCTACTCCATGTGCATTAAAAGACGCTTGCTCCCACGCGGAATCTGCGGAGAGACCGTTAAGCGCAAAACTGTTGAAAAAGACCTTGAAGACGAATTCTTTGGGGAATCAGTGAAGCTTAAAGGAAAGGCACTGCGCAAACTCGGAGACAAAGACTTCTATTAGACAAAAACCTGAAAAACACAATAAAAACAGAAATTGACAGGCAAAAAACTTACTCGTGAAAAACACGAGTTACCTTTTCTTATTTAGATTGAACCCGCTTAACTACCGGCGGCTTAACTTTCTTAAGAATCCTGTAGCCGCAAATTATGCATTTGGTTTCTCCGCCACGAAGCTCAAGCTCTTCAGAGGGAACTCTTGACCCGCATCTCATGCATTCGTAAACAATTCCTGTTCTTTCCATTAGAAACGCCTCTTCCTACAAAGAAAAGTATTTTGCTTTTAAACGTTTCCAATACCTTTAGACCAATGAGGATTTGCAACGTGAGGAAAAGACTGCAAACCAAGCTTTCAGCCACTCTTCCGCCTGAACAGTTAAAGAAAATCTACAATTCCTTTGACATTGTCGGCGACATAGCAATAATCAAAACTGCAACCCCCAACTTAGAAAACGCTGAGACCGCGGCAAACCAGATAATGGTTATCCACAAGAACGTAAAAACAGTCTTTGCCCAGTCAAGTCCCATCAAAGGTGACTTCCGAGTCAGGCAACTGAATCTTCTGGCGGGAGAAAACAAAACAATCACCCTCTACAAGGAAAACGGTTGCCAGTTTAGGGTAGACGTTGAAAAATGCTATTTTTCGCCGCGGCTCTCGCATGAGCGGGCACGGATTGCAGACCTGGTTGAGTCTGGTGAGGTTGTGGTTAACATGTTTGCGGGCGTGGGCTGCTTCTCAGTGATAATCGCCAAAAAGGTAAGCCAAACCAAAGTTTACTCTATTGACGTTAACCCTACCGCGTTTGAGTACATGCAGCAGAACGTAAAAGTCAACCGTGTTTACGGCAATGTGGTGCCATTGCTGGGTGACGCTAAAGAAGTTATTCAAACAAAACTGCAAGGCATCGCTGATAGGGTTTTGATGCCTCTGCCTGAAAAAGCCCTTGAATACCTACCATACGCAATCATGGCGCTTAAACCAGAGGGCGGCTGGATTCACTTCTACGACTTCCAGCACGCCACACGGGAGGAAAACCCGGTTGAGAAAACCAAGACGCAGGTAGCCCAAAAACTCGCCTGTATAGGTACAGATTACAGGTTTGCTTCTTCCCGAGTCGTGCGGAGCACTGGTCCAAACTGGTGGCAAACCGTTTTAGACATACAGGTATCTGGAAAACCAAGCAAGTTTTAATTACCCCTGCCATATACCTATTTAACTTGGGAATTAGAATGAAGCGCAAATTAATGGAAATCCTTGCCTGCCCAATTGACAAGTATCACCCTCTTGAACTCCACGTTTTCGAAGAAAAGGAAGAAATAGTTGAAGGCTTAATCGTGTGCCCAAAATGCTTACGCTGGTACCCAATACGCGATGAAATTCCAGAAATGCTGCCCGACGAATTGCGCAAGGACTCAGAGGATTTGCCTTTCCTGAAAAAGTGGAAGAGTCAAGTGCCCCCAAAAATAGTGACTGAGGGCAAACCCTTCAACCTAAAGTAAACCTATCTTTTCAGCTGTACTGCCCTGTTTTTTGCTGACGACTGGATTGCTGCCTGAGCAATCTCCAGCGCTTTCATGCCATCTTCCCCTGTTACCAGAGGCTTTTGTTTCTCAACTATGCAGTCAACGAAGTGTTGAAGTTCCTGTTTTAGAGGCTCTTGGAAGGGGTATCTTGGCTGCAGGGTTTCTTTTTGCTGCTCAATCCACAAGTCCTGCGTAATGTAGTCGAGCCTCATTATGGCTTCGCTTCCAGTAACAGTTAACGTTCGCGTCTTATAGGGTGTGAGCCAGTTGGATTCTATGAAAGCGCTTTTTCCATCATCGTAGGTTAGCATTATCTGAGCATAGTCCTCGAATTTGCGGTGCCTCATACTGCCCATTTTCGCATAAACAGCAATCGGGTCCTCACTGGAAATGAAGCGCATAACATCAATGTCATGAATAGCCGTGTCCTTGACAACGCCGACATCG
>QYYE01000048.1 GCA_003589585.1 Candidatus Bathyarchaeota archaeon | reverse complement strand
GCGTTCGGACTGCTAAGCGTCTTCATACCGCTATATCTGGTTGCCTTCAACGACACCAGCGTTTTAGGCGGGCCTCTTGTGGCTTTAGGCATCATGACCTCAATAGCAATATTTTGCAGCATTCCAGCCTCTTTTCTGTGGGGATACCTCTGTGACACTACTCGCCATTACAAAGCGTTCATCCTTCTCTCCTTTCTCTCATCAGCAGTCATTCTCTTTTTAATGACGTTACCGTTTGCTGAAAACATAATTCTCTTTGTCATCTTGTACGTGGTAATGCAGGTTCTCCATGTTGCACATGAAGCTCCAAAAAATGTTCTCATCGCTGAACATTACAGCCGTGATGAATGGGAGAAAGCCTATGGCATCTACGAGGGGTTCACTGAAATCGGCTTTATTGTTGGTTTAGGCATCGGTTTTGGCTTATCTGTCGGGTTATTTGCTTTCGCATCAGGCTTAGGCTCAGCCGTTTTAGCAACCTACACCTTGTACTTGTGCAGTGGCTTGAGCGTGGTTGCATTTGTTCTGTCGATAGCGTTGGTTGCTGACCCGTTGATTATTTTTGAGCGGCGACTAGTAGGAATAGAGAGAAAAATAGACTTTGCCTGCCGCGGCATAGAAAAATCATCCAGGCTCATGGATGGGTTACGTTGGGAGGGTTCTCTCAAACAGGATAATTTTGTGAGTTTTGCCTTAGCTATTGTTTTGTTTTCTCTTGCGACAAGCATATTCTTCACTCCTCTGCCTATATTCCTAAACCAAGGCTTACAGTTGCCCACAAGCATGGTTTATTTTGCTTATGCCTTAACATCTATCGGAGCGACAACAGGGTATTTCTTGATGAGTAGAAAAGCAAGGTCAATGGACATTAGAAAACAGATGCCTCGTTTTGTGCTCTTCAGGAGTCTGCTGGTTTTTATTTTAGTTGCAGTAGTCTCTTTTGCTATTCTACCCAGCTCAGTAGCTTTGATTTTTCTTGGTTTCTTAGGTTTCGCATACGCCATGTACCATATCATGATGCTTTCTCTCTCAATGGAAGTCATCCCTCAAGGAAAAAGCGGCGTTTTTGATGGCCTAGTCGGTTTAGGAGCAGGAGTCGGCTCTTTCCTTGGACCCTTCTTAGCCAATAGTTTGAGTTACCTTCCAGCGTTCCTGATTGCGGCGGTTATTTTCTTGGTTGCCTTCATAACGCTAAAAATCTTTACCTGAAAAAAATAAAAAAGAAGAGCAAGTGAGCTTCCGCTCAAGTCTGTGGTTTATTCTGTGTGGACTCTGTAGAGGTCGATGTCTTCGCGCATGCTTGGTGTTAGTTCAAGGAAGTCTCTGACTGCGCGTTCGATATCTTTTGACTGTGTTACATATCTGCCGACGATAAGTATGTCTGCGCCCTGTTCGAGTGCTTCTTTTGCAGTTTCTGGGACGATGCCGCCTGCGACTGCGATCAAGAGTTTCTTGTTGGGGAATGCTTTGCGGATCATTTGTATGCGTTCTAATCCGCAGGTTCTGCCGCTTTCTTGGTCGATGCCTCTGTGTAGGATGACTATGTCTGGCAAGTTTTTGAGAGACTTCAATTTGCCAAGAACATCTTCAACGTTTAACATGTCTATGATTGCATAGACGCCCATTCTTCTTGCTTCATGTACTGTAGCGTCGAGGGTTTCTGGCGGTGCTAAGCCTGCTGCGACAACTGCGTCAGCTGTGTCTTCATATGCGATGTCAACTTCAACTTTGCCTACATCAAGCGTTTTAAGGTCTGCTATTATGAATTTGTCTTTGGCCGATTGACGGAGTTCGCTGATTACACGTGTGCCATAGCGTTTAATTAGTGGCGTTCCGACTTCAATGATGATTCTGTCGCTACCTGGAAGTTCTTCGAGGACTTTCTTTGCTCCTTCAAGTGAGGGTGCGTCAAGTGCAATTTGTAGGTATGGTGGTCGCCATAGTCGTGGGACTTTGAAGCCCATGATTGGGTGCTTTGCTCGGTCTTTGTCATAGATTATCTTGTCAAGGGACGGGTACTTCTTGAGTGCTCGTTGCAGCGCCATCTTTGTTGCGCCATAGTTGTATTGGTAGATTTTTCTGTAGTCGCTTGCTTGTGGGTGAATGAAAACGCTGGCTATAATGACCCAGTCGTCTAGTTTTGACGCGGGAATTATGCCTTCTTCTGCGGAGTCAGCGATGGCTTTTGCAACTGCGGCTTGTGCTGGACCGAAGATTTTGCCGGTGTCCTCCATGTTTTTGACGGTGACTTTGGGAACGATTAGGGTGTGGGGTTTTGGCGGCAGGTTAGGTCGTATCACTGCCAGCAAGGGGGTGTGTCCTGCAGATAGGCTTGTCATGCCGTTGGCAAATGCTTGCCCGACTGGACCGTTTTTGTCGCCTATCAAAAGGTCTATATGGGCGACTTCTGTTCCTTCTCCCACAAGGGATTCACCAATCAAGTATGTGCTGCCTGAGTCTTCATCTGTGTCATCTGCAGTCATTGTCGGCATAAAATCCACAATCTCCTTGAAATCGACATTAAACTCCTTCAACCACGAATAAAGCGTGTCACGGTGAATTTCCATTTCTTTGGCTGTGCCGATAATTGTCGGTTTTGTCGGCTTACCCTTCGAAGCTATTTCTTTTTTTGCTGCTTCAATTAGTGTTTTGACGAATTCTTCTTTTGTTTCTGGCTTTTTTACGTCTGCTCCCGACATTTATTTTGCCTCAGCGCTCTGTGTATCTACATCTTGTATATAAGAGTGTCGGAAGCTAAATGGGGGATTGGGATTGGGTGATTTAAGTTTTAGCGCTGGATTGTCGGAGCAGCAGTTTTTTATGTGGCACGGAATTCATTGTTTTGGTTTTGCTTTCGGTAAATCTATATATGCTTAGAGCGGTATTGAATGCCAATACAATGTGAGGCAAGGCAATGTCTTGGACTGACTGGACATGTTTAGGAATATCACTGTTAGGGTTTCTGCTTTTCCTATACGGCGCAAACTACTATGACCCCACCATCGGTTGGATAGGAGTTTTCCTTTTGGTAGGCGGAATCATACTGTACCTTGTCCTCTACATTTACAGCGAGCTAACAAAACGGCAAACCGCCTAAAAACCGTAAAGACCACCGTATTTTTCTTTTAGATACTGCAGGTACGCTTGTGAATCCAGCTTTTGCCCTGTCACCTTCAAGATGAGCTCTTCTGGGTCATACAAGTCACCATAACCGTGAACGTTTTTCTTTAACCACGCGTTAACGTTTGCCAGGTTCCCCTGCATAAGCTGGTTTTGCCAGTCGGGCAGTTGTTTGGTTAATGTAGCGGTTAATTGTCCGCTGTAGATGTTCCCCAGCGTGTAGCTTGGGAAGTACCCGTATAATCCGCTTGGCCAATGCGTGTCCTGCATGACTCCCTCAGAATCATCCTCAACCTCAACCTCCAGGTACTCGCGGTATTTTTGGTTCCAAACTTCTGGAAGCTCGCCAACTCCTATTTTGTCAGCGAAGAGGTCTCTTTCTATCTCAAAGCGTATAATCACGTGCAGGCTATAGGTAACTTCGTCAGCCTCAATTCGGATTTTAGAAGGTTCAACCCTGTTTATAGCGCGGATAAACTGGTTCAAGTCAACGTTGGCAAGGTTTGGGGCTGCCTGTTTTAGCTTTGGCAGAAAAGATGCCCAGAACTCTTTGGAGCGTCCGATTATGTTTTCGTAGAATCTGGATTGGGATTCGTGGATTCCGTAGGAGCAGGTTGAGCCGACGGGCTGGTATTTCCACTCAGGATTCAGGTTTACCTCATAGAGGGCGTGACCCGTCTCATGTAGCACTGAGAAGATGGAGCTGGCATAATTATTGGTGTGATAGTGCGTGGTTATGCGAACGTCATCATAACAGCCCGTAGTGAAGGGGTGTTCTGTCTCGTCAACTCTTCCACAAGCGTCAGCTGAATCAGTGTCATAGCCCAGTGCTTGTGTCAAGAGTCTGGTTATCTGACGCTGGGTTTCCTTGGTCACTGGCTGGCTGAGGATTTCTGTAGTTAGTTTGTTTTGGCTTTCTTTGATTTTTGTTATCAAGGGCTTTAAGCCATCCAGAAGCTGATTAAACGTTTTGGCAATGCTCACAGCGGTCATTTTTGGCTCAAAATTATCAATCAAAGCTTCATAGGGCGTCTTGGTCTGCTTTACTTTCATGAGGATTTCGGCGGCTTGCTTACTTAACTCCAAAAGTTTTTGCAAATCAGCTTTGAGCAGACTGAAGTTTTTTTGGGCTTTAGCCCTCTTCCAAGTGTTCACTGTTACTGCTTCTTGCCGCGCGATTTCGGCGACAAGTTTCTCGGGCAAACTGGTTTGTTCTTGGTAGCTTTTGTTGATAAGGTAGATGTTGCGTTTTTCCACTTGCCCCAGCACTTCATACTCAGGGCTAGATTGAATGGTGCCCAAGAGTTTTCCTATTTGGGGGTCAGTGCTCATTTTGTGGTGAATGCGGCTGAGCAGGGCGAGTTGCTGACTGCGTTGTTCGACTGCTTTTGGAGGCATGTAGGTTTCCATGTCCCAGTGGATTATGCTTTGGGCTGTTTGCAGAACCATTATATCTTTGTGCTTTGCTAAGAGTTCCTTGTAGACTGCATTAACGTTACCACTCAAATAATCAGTTCTCCTTCAATGGTGATGTATGAACATTGTATTTACTGTTTTGTTGCAGATGAGTTGGTGCCTAAATGAGGGGCCCCTAAAAAGAAGGCAAGAAAGCACTAACTTGACTGCAAAAGCTTTTATTTGAAAAATAACAGATGCCGTTCTGAGGTTAACAAAAAATGAGTAGTAATGTTGAATCTAGTAAGACATTGGCTGCAATCGGTGCATTGCTGCTGTTCCTTAGCTTTGTTCCAGTAATAGGCATTATCGGCATTATACTGCTGCTCGTTGGAATGAAAGGACTCTCAGAGTACTACAAAGACGAAAGCATTTACGCTAATGCACTTCGAGGGGTAATCTTTGGCATCATCGGCATAATCGCTGTCTCGGCACTTTCCATATCAGCCGTCTTTGGGGGCTTTGTTTTTGGCATATTTACGGCAGGACTAGCAGGCGCCATTCTCTCAATTATACTGACAATAGTGGCGATATTGGTAGCTTTCGTATTCTATTTGCTTATGGCTATGAACCTTAGACGAGCATTCAATGTATTAGCAGAGCGGACAGGCGAAAACAATTTCCGAACAGCAGGAAGCCTGCTTTGGTGGGGTGCAATATTAACGATAATCGGCATAGGCTTGATATTAGTATTGATAGCATGGATTATTCTTGCAATCGCGTTCTTCTCAATGAGAATTACGCCAGCACAACCGTACGGTCAACAACCATACGGTTACGCACCGCCTCCACCAGCATCCACGGCAACAGCGCAAGCGACACGATACTGCCCCAACTGCGGCGCACCCGTGCAACAAAACGCCACTTTCTGCCCTAACTGTGGAAAACAATTGCTGCCATAAAACAAGCAACCATCCCTTTTTATTTTCCTAAACTAGCCAGCGAGAGCCAGACCGCTAGTTCGTCCTGACACTTGTTGCTACCGTGCTGTAACAACATACCTTTAAGAGAACCTCAAACACGCTTTATCCTTAGGCGCCAAATTATGAGTGAACGCAAACCCCCATACGGTAAAGAAGTCAAAACCCGCCCCTTGCCCAAAGCTCCCCCGCTGCATGAAGAACCCCTAAGAGGCTTAGAGCCGGGCAAACTGGTTTGTCAAATATGCGGGAAGACCTTCAAAAAGAAAACGCAGCTTGACAGGCACATGGAGCATATGCATGGCACCCCCGAGAGAACACACACTGGACCTCATGTTTAAGAAGTCTGGTGCTCCGGCCGGGATTCGGACCCGGGTCTTCGGCTCGAAAGGCCGGAATACTTGACCGGACTATACTACCGGAGCGTTCTACAACATGAAGCATCAAGCAGAATATAATTTCCCTCGAATAAACCTTACCCTTCCCGAGGGGTCTTTTAGCTAGCAGGCTTCTTTGATTTTGGTTTTTTCGGGGCTTTGGGCTTAAACAAGAAGCCAGTTATCTGGTCAACAAGCTTGCCCTGGCTTTTAGTGGTTTTCTCTAGTTCTTCAATTCTTTTTTCTAGGTCGTTTGACATTATTTTTCCTTCGATGCGGTTTGCCGAGCGAAACATCAGCAGCATCTTAAACACGTCTGAGACCGCCCTCTCCTGCTCTGCAGCTGACGCTGGCTTTATTCCAGCAATTACCGATAGTAAATCGATATAGTGTTCTTTGATTTTTAATTCTGCGTCCACTGATGGGTCGGTTGGAAACGCAATGCTCAGCGGTGTCTTCTTGGCTAGCTCGGCTGCGGTGGGGAAACGGATGATTATGTCTCCTCTTATCCATGATGCGACAAATTCGCTGACGAATTTTTTGATATTTATTTGCAAAAAAAGCGTAGATGGCTCGGTTTTTGGTGGTTCCTCTTTCTTTTTAATCCTAACGCTGATCACTTTTTTGTCTTCAGAGTTATTTTTTGTTTCTTTCGCCACAATTTTTCCCCTCGCTAGCGCTATTGGAGTCCTGTCTATTCTTTCTTAGCAAGGACTAGTATTTAAGAAAAAGCATTAAAAAGAAATTTTCGCTGCTGAAGGAATTTTGCCTAAGATTTTGGCGGTCGCTTTCTCAATTTTTTCCCTGTCAGCCTCATCCGTGTAAACCCGCAGTATGTTCATAAAGCCTTTTAGAGTTTCAAAAATTTTTGATATATCGCTGAGCCGTCTGGGTGTTTTTGCGCCTGTTTGGCTTCGGCTGAAAACCGGAATCTCCATAGACTCCATAAGCACCGCATGATGATACGGCACTGAGGGCACAGTGGGCACGTCAATTATTACGGATTCTGGGTTGACGCCTGCTTCTTTAGCGATTTCATTTTGCATCTGCCGCCTGTAGTTTTCGCGCCCAAAAATGTTTGATATCATTGTGTCTTTTTCGTAGAAGGTTCGCTCGTAAGCGCATTTTAGCATTTTGCGCCTCTCCAGGTTTGCGATGATTCCTTTGGAGGCTTTACATTTTTTCAGGGCAGACCAAACCGTGTAATCATCCATCGCCAAGTACTCTTCAGGCGACTTAAACGCAGTTAATCCAAGCTCATCGTTTGCTTTCTCCATGGCGGTTGCCAGCATGATTTGCGCTGCTCTGCCGACACGGTGGAAATAGATGCTTTTGAACGATTCAATCCTTGCAATCATGAACGCTTCCAACGCTGACAATGCGCCCAACTCCACGGCTAAGTTTTCACCCAACACGTCAAGCGCATGTATGAGGCGGAAAATATCGATGAACCCGTACTCGGCGCCCGTGTGAAAGGTGTCCCGCACGATGAAGTCTTGCTTGTCAACGTCAACTGCGCTGCTGATTATCTGGTTAAGAAAGGCTCTGCCAGGCTTTTGCAACTCGCCGACCGCAAGCCCCGCGACTTCCTGAGGCTTAAAACTGAGCTTTGCGAGTTTATCGCCGACCTCGCTTTTCTCAATAATCCATGAAGTCATGTCCTCATGGGTTTTGTCCAAGTTCTTGATTAGCAGGTGTTCAAACACATGCGAGAACGGTCCGTGCCCAACATCATGGAGCAGCCCTGAAATTCGGCACACATCCACTTCCTCATCACTAACAACGCGTGAAATATGTGGGTTCTCGACAACCTTGCCAGCTAGGTACATAACGCCGACGCAGTGTTCAAAGCGGGTGTGGTTGGCGCCTGGGTAAACGTACTCTGAACCCGCCAGCTGCCTCAGCCTGCGTAACCGCTGCATTGGATAAGAGTCGATGATGGTTTTTTCTGCTTCAGTAATGTACACGTACCCGTGGACAGGGTCCTTTATCTCTCCCCAGTAAGCTTTTGGCAACAAGCACGCCTCGCAATTGTAAGTATATTTATTTATCTGCCTATAATGTGTAACGCTAACCAGCCGAGTTGAAAACTATGACTAAAAAAGGCGTCTTTATCGTTATCGAGGGGTTGGATGGAAGCGGAAAAACCACCCAAGCCGTGCTGCTTACAAATAGACTCAGCGAAAGCCACAACGCCGTGTACACAGCAGAGCCCAGCCTCGGCAAAACCGGCACCTTCATCCGCGAACACTGCCTGTATGGGGAAAAACGTTTGCCAACCGAAGCTGAAGCCCTGCTGTTTGCTGCTGACCGAGTTGAGCACATGCAAAACGAAATCCTGCCCGCCTTAGAAGAGGGGAAACTGGTTATTTGCGACCGCTATGTTTACTCATCCTTAGCCTATCAAGGCAGCGCTGGTTTAAGCTTGGACTGGATTAAAACCATTAACGCCCGAGCCCTGCAGCCTGACTTTGCCGTTTTCATCGATGTACCGCCTGAGCGGGTGCTTGAGCGTTTGCAACGCAAGAAGTCGGTGATGGAGACGCTGGAGACTCAGCGCAAAGTCAGGGAGGTTTACCTAAAGTTTGTGGAGAAAGGCGAACTGATCAGGGTTGACGGGGATAACCTAAAGGAAGCTGTGGCAGAGGCGCTATATGCTACGGTTTTAGATTTGCTAAAAACCTTCAAGGATTCAATCTCTTGATTGGATTCCAATTTTCTGCTAAAGACTTCATTGCAAAACTACTAGGGAAAGAACATGCAAGAAATCTAACCCATAAAAAGGAAACATTATAACATTCAATGCTCTAATATTAGTCAGGGATGCTTTTGCCAAAGCAAGCATGTACAATGCTATTAATAACCATCCTACTTGGCGGGTTAACTATTGTTAACACCTTGCCTTTTGGAGCAGCACAGCCTTCCACACCAATCAACATCCCAATCACTTTAGATATACGCAAGCCTTCTGTTCCAGAATTTAGCGTGGTGCTGGTTAGTCATCCATATGAGGTTCCACCGTTTAATACCACTCACCCATATACAGGAGTTGTCACAGCCTATCCTGGTTACCTTGAGGAAAATAGGTCTATAGAGATAACAATAAAAAACCAACACTTTACCCCTTATCAGATGGCAGACGGCAACTGGAGCCGCTTATACTATAACCTAAGATTCAAAGGACACTTCTACATAGGCGACTGGTCATATTACCCCGTCAAGGCTGGAAAGGCCGGCGAAGGAGGTTACATTACCTCCTCAAATTCCGATTACACAACAATAGAACTACCCAAATATCTGTCACTAGAAGGTCAGCCGGATGGCAGTAAGATAGATTTTCAAGTACAGGCGCTTATAGGCTATGATGAAGCAATATATAGGATCGCAGGCAACACAGGCAAACTAGCCCTCTTCGGTATATTTTTTACTGGTGAAGCAGGCGACTGGAGCAACACTCAAACTCTAATTATTCCTGATTATTCTGAACCAACAATAAATTCTCCTCCAGAATCTTCATCAAATCAAACAACAGAGCCTATTCCGAGCCAGTCACCATCCCAGAACCCTAAAGATGCTGTGTTGTTTGGTTTAAGTTGGGGCGTCACTACCATAATAGCGCTACTTAGTATTATCGCTGTTCTGCTTATCGTTGTGGTTGTGGCACTGCATGAAAGAACTAAAAGGAAAACTCCTTGAAGCCTGAAAAATTAACCCTTAAATAAGCAGCAATCGTCCAATCGGTTAGTGCTAAAAGGTTTTCTTATACAAAAAAAAGAGTAAGGAAGTTTTAGGACTTACTTGTTTTCTCCTGCTCAGCTTTCAACTCGGCGTTTTCCTTTTTTAGAGTGGTGTTCTCTTCCATTAGCATCTTCATAACTATGTTAAGCTGAGCCATCATGTCGCTAATGCGCAGATTCAGCATGCCAATCTGCTGCATGACCGATGAATTCTCGTTCTGGGTTTGGGCAGTCAAATGCTTCATCATCCTTTGGCGTTGATTTGTTAGTGCTGTGTAGCTGTTCGGTTTTGTTTTAGCTGATTTTCTAATACTTCGATGCGGTTACGCAGTTTCTTAACTTCGACAAGCAAAGGTATGCCAAGCCATTCGTAGTGTACTCCTTCCGGTTTGCCCTCTTTGTCTAGCCATGTAAGGTTCGGGCAGACTTCATGCACTTCTTCAGCGATTAACCCCATTTGTGTGCCCTCTAATTGTGCACGTTTTTGGTCCTTCCAATCAAAAGATACAGATCTGAGGTCGTAGAGCCATGAACAGTCAGGTAATTCCTGTACATTTTCTTTACCTCTAATAGTCGACGAGTTACGACTGACTACTCCATATTGATCCAGATATAGTGGGATATAGTTTGAAGTCTCCAAATGACCAATTGATACATTTCCATCTGAAGTTAAAAGAGTTGCCTGTACCCAACCTGCTCTCAAGTTACCCCATCCTGCGTATCCTGCGCGCCAGATCTGCAATGTATCCCTGTTGTTATAGGCACTTTCAGAATGAACGAGCATTATTTGCGGCATTTGTCCGTTAGGATTATTTGCGTCCCAATCGCTTCCAAGCACAAGTGCCCCTTGCAAAACAGTTGCTGCACCACCGCATAGGAAGTCTTTCTTCACTACGAGATGTCGGCTTATCCATAGCATAGGGTCCTCGGGTTCTTGTGGTCCACGGATAATGCCTATGTCTACAGTGTTGTTTGGATAAGCTGTGTCTTTGAATCGTATGAAGGAGTCGCCTAACTGTAGAGTGGTTCCATCCGCTGTCCAATGCCATTGTCCTCCATAATACTCAAGTCCCCAAAGGTATGGTTTAAGTGGATTCTGCCCCCCTTCCCATGTCGAGAAATACGGTGCCGTGCATGTCATTTCAACCTTACCATTAGTAACTATTCCACCTGAACTGCCTGCAGCTGGAAGCTGAACTTGACCAGTAATCGTCATGTTTCCTGAGCCGTCGTCAAGCGTGTTGTTTACTGTTCCGGTGCGGGCGGTTTTGATTTTGTAAGCGTTTAGCACTATTTCGTTTGCGTTATTCAAACCTATTCCTAAGCTGCCGCCCCATGAAGCTCCTGAAGGTGCACCTGTAGTAAACCATAATCCTGGAACACTGCTTGTACCGCCATTCAATGCGACAGTTCCTCTAACATCCAAAAATCCTGCATTAAGTTTCATCACAGTTGTTATGTTTGGGTATTTACCGAACATCCAATTGTAGCTTCCCCAATCGCTATCGTAACCAAAGTAAACTTTGCTTGTACCTTGGCTTTGCGTTGAATAGTTTGGTACAAAATGAAAATCACTGTCCGGCGCAGTGTTTGCAGTCAACATGGCGTTTATCCAAGTGGAACCATCAGTGTCAATTATGTTATAGTGGCCTTTGTTGAAAATCGTATCGTTAGACGTTAATCCTTCTTCCGCTGTGGTGCTTCCGTTGACAGTTAAGTTGCCAGTAACTGTTAGATCACCGCCACCGCCTCCTGTAAATACTGCCTGCAATGTGTGGTTACTGTTCATCTGTACACTGTAGGGATTAGTGCTTCCCACGTTGTTGTCATCAAGCATCCAATGATCAAACGTGTATCCTTCGCCTGCTATGGCTGATACGGATTGGTATGTTCCAGCAGCTATGTTGTGTGTTCCAGCTGATGGGTTTGTTGTTCCACTGCCACTAACAGTTATGGTTAGAGTGTAGGTTTGTATTGGTCCAATGTAATCTGTGTCAACGACCACTGAATCAACATACATTACTGCGGAGGCGGCATAGCTTTTCCAACCACAACCCACAGCAACCAAATTACTGTTGCCTGAGATGCTTCTGGACACTGAAAGCTTTGATACTCCATCTACCCACAACTGAATTGCATCAGAAGTAACGTCACGCTTAATTTCAATGCAGTACCATTGGCCTGTCGTTGGATTGCTCGCCGTAGCCTCAAACGTGTTCTGTTCAACACTGTTTTCCCAGTGGTTTATGCCCCAGTAAAGCTCTCCATCTATCCGCTTAATTGTAACGAAAGCACCATAGGTGTACTCGCTTGCCATGACTCCGCCAAGAACTATCCTGTCCTCGTTTGACGACGGCAATCCGCTTGCAAACTTGTAGTAGGCTCTAAGATAATATGTGCTTGCAGATGTTAATCCTTCTTTATCTGCCTCTGCATAGCCGTTAACGCCGCCAGCGGTAAAAACTGCGCCGTATGTGCCCTCATAAGGATTGCTGCTGTTAACAGCAACTGAGCCTGAACCATCCGCTACTGCTTGTGACCACACGTTAAAGTTGCCGCTCTCAAAACCATCGCTAAAAACTACCATTCTCTTATTTCACCTCCAAGCCAATTGATTCTTGCCCTTATCGATTTTTGGCAAAACCCAGACATGCTGTTGGCATATTCGGCGGCTTTGCCATTTTGTACAGACCGGCGATTTTGATCCCAGCTGCCTATTCCAATCCAATCAATTTCTTGCATGTTAATCATAAAAATATATCCTATAATGCAATATTTATAGTATTTTCAGGTATATAATGTATATTTTACAAAAACCTTCTAAATAAACATATTAAAATAAACGCTTTTAACTCATCCAATCAAGCCCACGCATTACTATTTCGGTTGCTATGTATTTCTTTTGGACAAGGCAAGCATCAAGGTGAAAGGCGCAGCATTTCTCGGCTCAATTATCAGAATTGCTTTTTAAAGGGGGAGGGGGTCTGTGGCAAAGCAACAGCCGTTTTAGCGCTAGCGCCCTCGGTACTACTTGTGGATTATGCCTCAACCAGCCTGCAATCCAAACCAGACGCAGATGCCAAAACACAATCGCCAGCAAAGCCCACAAGAAGAAGATGAATAAGGGCGAGCATTTCTTCTTCTAACAATAAAAAAAGAAAAGAAAGGAAAAAGGCTTAGTCTTCACGCCACTTGAACAGTTTCACTGCCAAAACAAAGATGACAGCCGTTATCACCGCCACAACTGCAAGGTCATAGAGTGCTCCAGCATAGTTTCCGTAAACCATGACGTTGTTTAAACCCTCAACAATATAGAACAGCGGCAGCACATGTGCAATGCTTTGCAGGTAGTCGGGCATGATGCTGATTGGGAAAAAGGTGCCGGAGAGAAACATCATTGGAAAAGTCACAATGTTCCCAATTACACCTGCAGTTTCAGGATTCTTAGTTATAGTTCCCACAAGCATACCTAAAGAGGCAAAAAGCATCGGCCCCAAAATCAGAAACGGTATCAACCAAGGAGTCAACGTGACGTGAGCATCAAAAGCGAAAACGCCCACACCAACCATTAACAGAAAAGCAGCAGCAGACAACGCAATATAAAACAGTATCTTAGCCGTCAACCACTCCATCTTTGTAAGCGGAGTTAGAGACAACTGCTTAAACAGCTTGTTCTTCTTGTACTGCGAAGAAATCTCAACCAGCGAGAACATAGGATTAACAAGTATTGCAAAACCGACAAGCCCCGGAATCAAAAAGTCCACATACTTTGTTTGCTGCGTACTGACAGTGGCTTGAGTTAAGCCAATGACCGCCATGCCGTTGAACCGTTGAAGATTAAAGTAGCTTGCAACCCCGCTGACCGTTCCAGTTACAATACCGCTTGAACTGGAGGTTGGATTACCATAAACCGTAATGTTAATCGGTTCACTGGCTAAGTAACTAGCAGAAAAATTCTGCGGAATCAATATTCCTTCAGCAGCGGAATGACTCGCAAGATAATCTGTAAAGTTCTCCGACGGGTCAACTGTTATCACCGTAATTGTGCTCGACTGATTTAGGGCATCCAGAAAATTTGCGCCGATGTTTTGCCCTGTTGGAAACGGTCCGGTATCGAGGTTTTGGGCAAACACGTTTATGGTTCCTGAGCTGTTGCCTGAAAAAATTGCTCCGAAAATCAGAATGAGAATCACGGGGAAAATTAAGCCGAAAAACAAGCCGAACTTGTTTCGCAAGTATCCTCGGCTGAAAACTTTGAAGTCGGAAAAGGTTCTTTTTGCGCTTGCCAACTTTACCGCCTCCGCTTGCTAACTTTGGGTTTAACTTCGTTTTCCTCGATTATTTCTCCTTGTTCATTAACGTTCAAGCTTACAAGTTTAACAAACACATCGTCCAAACTGTCTTGTACCGTTTGAATCTGCCCCCAGTCCATCCCTGACTGCTCAGCAGCCGCCAAAGCTGCAAGCGCATCAATCTTCATTCTTAGCGGTATCATGATTTCTCCTTTGGTTTTGTCGTAATCGACTTGCAGTTCAGTGTTGGCTTTAATATAATCTG
>QYYE01000047.1 GCA_003589585.1 Candidatus Bathyarchaeota archaeon | reverse complement strand
CGATTTTCTTAAAACCGCTAAGTTGGGTTTCAAGCATTTTAACTTCTTCAATTAGCCTTTTTTCCTCTTGGAGGTCAAGCGATGTTGTCTGGATTTTCCATTCAATTGCATCGAGTTCTTTTTGCAGTTCTTGGTGCCTTACATGCAGAGTTTTCTTTTTGAGTTCTTCCTTTTTTTCCTTGATTGCTTTTAATTCTTCAATGATTGGCTTGATTTTTTCGCGGATTTCGTTTCGTTGTAGTTTGAATATCTTTACTTTTTCGTTTATTTCGTCGCGTTGGAGCTTTAATTCTTTGATTTGATGGTTGGCTGTTTTGGTCTTTTCGTTTAGTTGATTTCGTTTTTCTTTTTGTTTCTCTGTTTCGGCGTTTGCTTTATCAACTTGTCCTCGAAGAGTGTCGATTTGTTGACGTATATTTGCAATCTGGGATGTTATCTCTTGGTTGGTCATATGGTTATCTTCCGTGAGAGACTATACACTACGACTATTTCCCATATATTTCTGCCTTTTTATCATTATAAGTTTTAAATAGATGCTAAACCCATGGTTTGATGAGAGTTAAGTAATATGTCCTTTAATTACGATGATCTGCTAAAGAGAGCCTGCTCACAACTACCAGAGGTCTCCCTAAAGCATGAGCGCTTGGAGCTACCTAGATTATTCGTTAACACTGTGGGCATGCGAACCATAATTTCTAACTTCAAAGAGGTTGCCGAGGCTCTGGACCGTGACCCTCAGCACATCTTAAAGTTTTTGACACGTGAAATGGCTACGGCGGCGACTTTTCAGGATACAAGAGCTATTTTCCAAGGGAAATTCCAACGCGATAGTTTTGAACGCTTACTGCAGAGGTATTTGGAGAGTTATGTTATTTGTCCTGTTTGCAAACGCCCTGATACTAGGGTGGTTAAGGAGAAACGCCTCTCTTTCCTAGTTTGCAACGCATGTGGTGCAAAATCAGCCATTAAACAACTGTAGGGTGCATGAAAAATGGAAGTCTACCTAAACCTCAAAAAGATTGGGAAAAACGTGCTATTAGCCGTTTGTGATAGCGAATTGTTAGGTAGAACGCTAAAGGAAGGCAAGATTGTTTTTCAGGTCAAAGACGAGTTCTATAAGGGGCGCAAAGCTACGGTTGAAGAAGCGGTTGACATGATAAATAACTCAACGATAGTGAACCTTGTTGGTGAGAACTGTGTTGGAAAAGCCATTGCAAGAGGGTATGTTCATCCCGAAGCAGTTCTGAAAATACAAGGCATACCCCATGCACAAATAGTCAAGCTATAAGCAAAATCAAATGTTATTTTCCAATATCATTGGTTGAGAAACTGCTGGGCTTTCTGAAAAAAAGCTTGCAGTAATTCTTCCCCCTTTCATGATTGTCTCTTTAGCCAAAGGCCCTAGGTTAAACAACAAATCTATTATAGACATGTTAGGTTGGAATTCGTCAAATTTTTGCCTGTAACTAGGATGGTCATAGCTATGCCAGAGAATTTTTATGTTGGCTTCAGCGAACATGTTTTCTTTGACGTAGGCTTTTCCTCCTGAGCCTGATAGATATTGGTCAGCCCCAAAAAACCTGCACATCGACACCAATTTTTGATTTTTCTCTTTGCCACTATAAGGAAACTCGGATGAGCGCACCATATGCACTTTTATGGATAACTTATCTGCAACCATCTTGATTAAATGCAGGTTCAAACTAATCAGCAGTTCATGGTCAAAGTTTATGGCTTCCTTGATTAATGGAAAATAGTCATCAAAAAATGGAGTGCCCTCATAGTTGTGAGTTATCACTCTAAGCTGCTTTTCCCTCCAGTCTTTCCCCGCTATCCTTACGTCTTTTATAGTTTGGGGATGATTGTGAACGATGGGAACTGTCAACCAACTCCAGCCTTTTTTTGTTCTGATGCGGTTTCTATTATGAAAGCCGCCATGCTGGAATTGCGCGTCATCATAAATCACAAATGTGTCACATCGAGCTAGTTTATCAAAGAAGCCTAGCCAAGGGATGTATTCGGGCTGATGGACGAAAATAATCATTAAGATGTCTCCCTAACAGAACCTGTTTTGCTTGAAAGCATGGGGGAAAATGTATTATCTTGAATTTAGAACTGCCCCGTTATTACCATTGGTGTCTTGGAGGTTGCTTTCAAACAAAACAGCCCTCTAAATAACTAACGAACAAAAATACGTTATATAAGGACTAGTTATAGCTACTAGTATCACACAACAGACGTTATCACCTGAATTACTCAAGACAAGCCGCGACTTCAGACAATAGTTTGTGTACTGGCAGATGCTGAGGACATATCGCTTCACACTGCCCACAATGTATGCAGTTGCTTGCCCTTTTTTCGAGGGGAACTGAGTCAGCAAATTGCTGCTTTATTTTTGACTGCAACTCGGGTTCTCTACGCTTAGTTGAATACTCATTGAGGAAAGCCAGGTTTACCGGAATATCAATGCTCTGAGGACAATGAATGCAGTACCTGCATTTTGTGCAGCCTATGTACCCGCATTTTAGGAACAGCTCTCTGGCTTTGGATAAGAATTTGATTTCAGCGGGCTTTAGCTTGTTTGGACCAGAGTGACATGCGCTGTGCACGTTCTCTTCAACCTGCTGCATGGTGTTCATACCGCTTAGTGCTACTGAAACTTCTGGTTGGTTCCAAACCCATTGAAGCGCCCAATCAGGCGCAGACCGCTTAACATCAGCTTTTTGCCATTCTTTTTGAATTTCCGCTGGCGGATTAACCGCTAATAATCCACCCGCTAAAGGCTCCATAACCACGACTGCTAAACCTTTACCTGCAGCGTATTTTAAGCCTGCTTTCCCCGCCTGATAATTCTCATCGAGGTAGTTGTATTGAATTTGACAAAGAGCCCAGTTGTCGTAAGCATCAACTATCTCTTTGAAAATTTCCAGTTCGTCATGGAAGCTAAAGCCTAAATATCCAAGCCTTCCCTTAGCAACCTGCCTCTCAGCCCACTCTAGCATATTCAACTCTAAAACTCTGTCCCATAACTGCTTGGTTAGGCTGTGAAAAAGGTAAAAATCAATATAATCGGTGTTTAGCCGCTTCATCTGTACACTCAAAATATCGTCTAAGTCCTCTTTGCTTTTTACTGAAAAAACAGGCATTTTGGTGGCAACTTTGGCTTTTTCACGGTATTTACCAGCAAGCGCTTTCCCAATAACTGTTTCGCTGTTGCCGTCATGGTAGGTAAAGGCTGAATCAACGTAGTTTACGCCTTGGTCAAGGGCACACCGGATCAGTTTGATGCTCTCTGGCTCGTTTACTTTTGCCTGGTCTTTGCCGATGATTGGCAGGCGCATGGTGCCAAAGCCCAGTGCGGAAACTTTCCAGTCAAGTTGCCCAAATGAACGATAGTCCACGAAAACACCGGAATCATCAAGTCAAGGACAGAATTAATAGGTTTAGTGTAGTCGGCACACAACACACTTCTCGTTAGCATTATCCTCTCTTGAAGGCATTTAGAGTACGAATTTAAAAGCAAACAGGCTGGATGGTACAGAACCAAGCGTCGGTATCTACAGCACCCATTAGCCCTATAGATTGGTTGCAGCGACATTATCTGCTATTATCGGCGGCGACTTTAGATAAATGAGCGCTCGTAACATTCCTCGTGTCTTACGGCTGTGACTTTTCTGGAGGCTACCCGTTGTCCTGCAATAATGGGTTTGTGGCAGATTGCGCAGAAAATGTGGCCGTTGCCGCTTCTTTGCATTCGCTTGAGGAGTCTATGCGTTATTACATAGTGGTTTATTGCCATATTCCTCACCATGCTCCAATAATTGCTTGATTTATGGCACAGCGTAAAATGCCTTTTTGTCAAGGTTTCTTGACTAAGCTTAGTCAAACTTTCTTGACTAACCTAAAACCGCCTGATACAACTCTCTTTCCCCAAGCAACAAACAATTTTTCAATAAATTTAATTAACAATGCCTCGTACATGGTAACCTAAACTCGTCTGAGTCCTGCAAGATGAAGGATTCCCTAAGAAAACTGCTGTCCAAACGTGGCATCACCCTCGTTCTTGCAGTGTTGCTTGCTTTAACCGCGTTTAACACTTACCTGATTCTTCAAGTTATCCCGTCATCCAACAGCGCCAATATGGTTGACTATGATTTTGTCCTCTCACAAGATGGGAACAATTATCGATTAAAGAACATGTTAACTGGCTACATAAGGGATGTATCAACAAGCGCCTCATCAGCCATCAACACGGCGTTAGCAGAAGGAAATTCACTCTACATTAACCCAGGAACCTACGTGTTAGATGAGGATGTTTTGGTTCTAAACAAGATTAGCCCCCGAATCGTCAGCGATGGAGCAACCATAATTGGGAACGGCAAAAGAATAATTGTGACTGGCGATGACCATACCACCTCAAGGTATGCGTTCATTTCAGGTTTAACCTTCATAAACGGCACTATCAGAGTTGAAGACTCGTTTAGAACCACAATAACTGATATGATATTTGCAAACACCTCAACAGGCATAGAATTCGCTAACACGAAAACTTGGAGCGAATACAACAAGGTAGAAAACAGCCAATTCATAAACGCGACTGAAGGCATAGTTTTCCGCACCCCAACCGGTAATGCCACCGGCTCCTATGCCAGCTCAGAAATTAATCGGTGCTCATTTAACCTGATGGATTTTTCTGTAGGCATAAAAGTTGAAGCGTTAGCAGAGTTCTCCGATAGCCAGATGACGAATGTTAGGTTTTGGCTTGGCGAAAATGGAAGAGCAAACCAGACCGCGCTTTTAGTCGACGGTTCAATGTTCCAGACCTTGCTTTTGGGTGTTGTGTTTGAATCATTCACTGATGACCCTGTTTACTTGTTTGCAATCGATATCGGCGAGAACTGTGACCCAGCTCCAATTCTTGATGGGGGAGTGAGCTTCCTAGGCAATTGGACTGCAAGGGTTCATAATCCGTTTAGCAAGTGGATTTCGGGGGTTGGCAGCGTTTTTGACATGGAGAACATCGATGTTCCAGTGGGCTTAAACAATCAGTATGGCTCTAACAAAAGCTTGCATATTCGTCCGCTTAAAATTTTCAGTTTCAGACCGAAAATCCAAGTTAGCGGCAGCTTTGCCAACAACGAAACCATAACTGTACGCATACGCTTAGAACTTATTGATAATGTGATTACAAAAAGCGTTGTCCGCACGTTTAACGCTGATGCTTCAGTTTGGTTAACAGACGATGAGATGCTGCAGCTGCTGCCTTCACAGAACTTGATTTGGGCTATTGTTGTTGACGCCAAAACCAGCGCTGCCTCCACGGACGCTTTTGTTAGGATTAGCGGTTACGGCACAGCAGGATAGCAAGTTGGCATTATTTGGGCGTTTTGATTCGCGCTTCTTGTTGTTCTTTTAGTGGCTGTGGCTTCCTGTTGAAACTGCTTAGCGTTCCGAAAATTCTATAACCGATAGTTTATAGTCCTCAAAAAACTGGGCTTTGGAAACGGTTGTTGCTCTGCCATAGACACCCTCCCCCTATAAAAGGAGCGTGGTTTTTTCGCTCTTTATGTGGGTGTGGCGATTTTACGGTTGCCACAAGAATGCAAAAGAGGGCAATTGCTTTTTGTGGGCTGCATTGTTTCTCTGCGTCTGTTTCGGTGTGAAATATGCGTTTTTCTCCGCATATGGCACATGGCTCTATGTTGAAGGAGCCTTCTTGTGGTTGTGGATGCGTATAGCGACCCCAAAAAAATCCGCAGCGAATGCTTCCAAGAAAGAAAGGCACGATAAAACAAAAAAGGATTAGCAAACAATTTTTTTGACCTACTGTATAGGAGAAAGGGTCTATCGGCGAAGCAACGGCATATGCGTTATGCTTCTTTTTGGCTTATTCGTGCCTTAGTGTACGGGATGAACTCTCTGATTTGCTCAATTGAGGGTTTACCGGCTTTTTCTCTCTGCTCCTTTGGCAGCTTAAGCATCAAAGATCTAAGAACCTGCTTTAGAATCTCTTTGCCAGCAACATCCCCAGGAACAATAAACACGTATGCCTTAGTTTTCGCCCTCACAGCATCAATTGGTCCGCCGACAAAACCAACTTGCCCATCACCCGTTATCCCCACCGCAAGTTTAAGCGGTACACTGCGAGTCCAGTTCCGTTTACCCACAACCGCAAAAGCGCCATGTGGAACCGATTCACCCGAGGGGCCGCTCTTGCTAAGTTGGTCGAGCCTAACCCAGTAAACATCCGCCGAACCTGCACCTTCACGCCAGGCACGTGAGAAAGAGGCCGCAAACTCGCCAGCTTCCCGAAGCGTTTGTTCACTTACCGCTTTTCCTTCAGCTTTTACAACAACAAAGGGAGCGCCGGAAACCTCAGCGTGAAAAACCACGTCCTCCTGTGTAGTGTACCGTTTTATTAGCACTTCATTGCTTACTGCATCTTTGCCTGCAACAACCAAAAAACCATCTGAAGAAACAAACAAACGAAACTTTTCAAACCACTCCCTACTCTCAACCTTACGCTTAGCTAACGCTTCCACGATTTGTGCAGGTTTAAGACTTTTAAGCTCTTCAGCCTCATGTAACTGCTGTTCAATCCCAGCCAACTTCTTCTTGGAATCCTCCAAGGCAGCCAGTGCGCCAGCGGCTTTCTGCTTAGCCTTTTTCCCGCGCTCATAATACTCTGAAGCGTTATCGAAAAGTGAACGCCTCAAATTAACGCTGAAACGTAAATCCTCAATGCAAAGGTTCAGCGCAAGGTTTTTGCTATCAAAGGATTCAATGTAAGCTTCAGGTGTCTTGCCTGATTTTTTTGCGGCTAAAGCTTCAGCGATTAAGGTGTTCCAGTCTTTGCCTGTCTTGTTTGCATTCAAAAGTTTATCTTGGAACTCTTGAAGTTCGTTGAAGTGTGCGTAAATGGTATCGCCGATAAGTTTGTCTCGTTCTGCTTTTCGCTCGTCTTCACTTAAGGACTTTTCTTGGTCAGATATAACCCGCTTAAGCCTTTCCGCTTCCTGCCTTAACTTGTCTACTTCCACGCTGGCAAGTGCCTTCTCCGCAGCCGTAACCCGCAAATAAAACTCGTCTAGGGCCAAGTTAAAACTGTCATAACATTGAACCTTAAAGCCCTCATATCGCAAAAGCCTGAAAGGCATAGCATCAATGTAACTGCCGTCTTCACCTAAAACAATGCATGGCTCTAAATTACCGCCAGAAACACTTGAGAGCAAACCCTGCAAAACACCAAAAATCCCTGCAACCTCTTCTTTTGTCAAAGTGTCACAGCGCCTTGTTTTTTCTACGTTCGCCCTGAGTAAAATTTCTTCAGCGTAAAGTCCGCCAACACCCAAAAGACGAGCCGTTGCCCTCACAACTTCAACTTCACCTTGACCTCTCAGGCTTTCTTCGAGTTCTTGCATGGTAACTTTGAAAGGGTTTTTACTGCTTGAAGGAGGAAACTGGAAAACCTCGTTTCGCAAAATGTTGCGGTCACGCATGCGCTTAAAGTACAACGCTTGCAAAATCTCGCCGTTCTCACCGACCAGAATTATGTTACCGTCACCGAAAAGTTCAAGCACAAGCCTTAGCGCACCCAGCCTAGTTCTAAAACTAACAATGACAATTCTTTCAAACTGATACTGCTCAACCCCAATCACCCATGCACCACGCAGATATTTTCGTAGCGCCATGCAAAAGGCTGGTGGAGTAAGCGGGCTTTCTTCGGCATAAACGGTGAGATGGATTCTTCTGCCTGCTTCCATAACAAGTCTGATTGGTGGTTTATCGATTTTGTGAAATTTGAAGAGCAGGGTTTTTTCGCTATATTGGTAGATGTTGTTCACTCGTGAATCAGCAATGATCTTTTTTAGTTCTTGGATTGCTGAGGCAATGTCAAAGCTTGTGAATTCTTTTTTGCGTAACGCTTGCATCACTGTTCAGGGAACTATAGGACTTGACTATAAAATAACCCTTTCACTCAAGATATGAAAGTCGTGGGAAATTTGGGAAAAAATCCTCTGGTTCAGAAGCAAAACAATTAATATCTACGTATGTTTTTTAAGTAAGACCAAAATATATCAGCTAAGGATTAGATTCACATGAGACCACTAGTACAACTTTACTGGCTAAGAGTCGCATTAGGCATAATTGCAGGTGCAATAAGCGCAATATTAGCAACATATTTACAGGCAACACCCCTTGCCGGAGACCCAATGAGTATCTTGCTCTACTGCATATCCATCGCTTTACTTGTCTACTTAATATCTTACCGCATTCTCAAAGTCAGATACGAAAATAAAGTGGAAAAGGCATCAAAAATAACGCTAATGGGCATAGGAATGTACTTCTTTGCTTGGATAGCGTTCTTTGTTCTATTCTACACTTTAATTGTGGTTATGACTTCAGGCGCTTGAAGTCTCACCTTTATTTTTATTTAAAAAATTAGCTATGGTAGCTTGGCTTTTATCGCTCTTTAAGGTTTCAATTTTTCCAGCGTCAGTTGCCTTGCCATTTTGTGGGCTTGGAATATCCATGCGTGCTAATATGCGCATGCAGTCTGCCCAAGCTGAAAAGTATCCTCGGTCAAAATCACCATGCAACCCATTTTGCATATGGTCGAGAAATTCTCGCCTATAAACATGCAGAGCAACTTTATCGCTTAAATCCAGCTTAGAAAAGAAAGCGTAGTTGTCATTTGCGTTTTTGCGTGAGAGGTACATGCCGTATAATGCTCGGAAGTATCCTCGGTTCCACTCAGTTTTCTGCATTTTCTGTTTAACTCGTTCCAACTCTCGTTCAGCCTCTGTGAATTGTCTGCCAACTATGAGTTGGAAGTACCGTGTAACTAGCGCTTGGGATATTGGCATTTTTTAGCGACCACGAGATTTAGTTGCTTTCTCCTCTTCGGAGACATCTTCTATTCCGTTCTCGGTTACTTTAAGGATTTCCTCTCCCTCAGGCAAATATGGGCTTGAAACTAGCCTTGCAATCCTAATGGGTCCATGAGATGCACGTCGAAGGTAGACGCGTGTGTGGCTGGTGTGACCTACAATATGTCCTCCGATCGGGTGAATGGCATCTCCGAAGAATTGGTCCGGTTTAGCCATGACTTGGTTAGTTACAACTGCTACAGCGTTGAATGCTCTGGCTAAGCCGATGAGTTTGTGCATGTGCTTGTTGAGTTTTTGCTGTCTAGACGCGAGCATTTCTCTGCCGATGTATTCGCTTCGAAAATGAGCTGTCAACGAATCGACGATGATTAGTTTGATGTTATTGGCTTTGATTACTTCATCGGCGTTTTCTAAAAGAAACATTTGATGGTCTGAGGTGTAGGCTTCAGCGTAAATGATGTTTTTTACGGCTTGTTCTGGGTCAAGACCCAAATGCTTAGCCATTTGCACGATGCGTTCAAGCCTAAAAGTGTTCTCGGTGTCCACGTATAGGGCTGCACCGTTGAGTCCTCCTCTTTCCGGGGGCAACTGAACGTTTACGCAGAGCTGGTGGCAGAACTGGCTTTTGCCACTGCCGTATTCGCCGTAAAACTCGGTGATGGTTTGGGTTTCCAATCCGCCGTCTATGATCTTGTCTAAGGCCTTGCTACCTGAAGTTAAACGCAATACTTTTTGGCGCATTTTTAAAAGTTCGTCAGCACGGATAAACGAGATGCCGATAGCCGAACGTGCTGCATCTATAACTTGGAAGGCTTTTTTTTCGCTTATACCGACTGGTTCGAGTTCTCGTGCTGTCGCCATTGCTACTGATTCAACTGTGTGATAACCTAAGTCGCGGAGTTTTTGAGCTGTGGCTGGACCAACTCCCGGTAAATCTTCGATAAACTCGTATTTTTTCTTCGAGTTCTCTATTTGGGTTTCAGCATCCATGGCTTCTGTTGATTCGTCGTCTTGGGGCATAATTATTTCACGCTTGAACATTGATGTGCTGGTTGGGGTATTTAAAACAAGCGAATTATCGGATTTTTTGGTTAGTGGAGGGGTAAGTGAAAGTGAACGCTACTGTCCCCCTTTTTTTCATAAAAATAAATAGTTAATGCATCAAAGGGGAATCGGATTAGAAGCTTAAGGTTGAGGGTTAATGAAGAAAGTTGATTGTAAGAAGGAGTTAAAGAATCTTTACAGTGCCTCTGCTAGGGAAGCTGTAGCTGTTGATGTTCCAGCCATGAATTTTCTTATGGTCAATGGAGAAGGAGACCCCAACACTTCAGAGCAGTATAAACAGGCAATTGAAGCTCTGTTTAGTGTTTCTTACACACTCAAGTTTATGGTTAAGAAAAGCAAAGCTGCTGATTATGCGGTTATGCCTCTTGAAGGCTTATGGTGGATAGAGGACAACACAAAGTTTAGTGTTGACCGCAAGGAGAAGTTGAGGTGGACAAGTATGATTATGCAGCCCAAGTATGTATCTAGCGATGATGTTAAAGCGGCGATTGAGCAGGTGCGCAAGAAAAAGAATTTAATTGCGCTGTCCAAGCTGCGGTTCGAAAGTTTCTATGAAGGACCATCTGCTCAGATTCTGCATATTGGACCTTACTCGGCTGAAAAACCAACTGTGGCTAAGCTGCATGTTTTCATTCAGAGTAGCGGGCGTTCTTTAAGAGGTAAACATCATGAGATTTACCTTAATGACCCAACCAGAACAGCGTCAGAGAAGTTGAAGACAATTTTGCGGCAACCCATGAATGACACTTGAAAAGTAGGAAGCATTTAAAGGGTTGCTGTTAGCTAGCTTTTTATGATAATGTTGCCTGCTACAAGGGTACCTTCCATGTGGTGTTCTTCACTGTTTGAGAGCCCAAGAATGAAAACGTCATTACCGCTGCCTTTCTTGCTGAAATCAAAAACTGTGACCGTAAACTCCCAACCCGATGTCCAATCTTCGCCAGGCATCTTTACTCTTGCAGTTCCTGTGAAAATAGCACTTGAGCCGCCTGAAACCTGTTCAACCTCTAGACTCAAAATGTCCTCGCTTTGAATTATCATGCAAAGCTCACTGTCATGCATGCAAACCAGATGGAGTGTGTCTTTTGGATTGCTTGGGTCTTTAACGCTGAAACCAAAAAAATGCCTGTGAAGACCGTCTTCGTGTTCCACAACAAACATGCCGCCTCCAACCGCAGAAGGTTGTGGTAGAGCGCTAACAGTTGCCATGGGAAGAATTAAACTGAGGGCAAATATGGTGACTAAGCCCAGATTTACTATGTTTTTGTTCAATTAAAAGAAAACCTCCTTTTTAGGATAAAAAAGCGTACCTTCAATATGTTCTTAAAGGTATGCTGGCGTCAAATCACTATCACAAAAGCAACTGAGACTTCGGCGCTAAAGCTTTTATTCAAATGTTTGATAATCCAGTTGGGTTTTCGGGGTTGTGGTAGTTGAGCATTAGCCACAAAGTCTTAACTGCCCTATTTGCTTTACCCATGGTTAGGAATTAAGGTGTTTTAGATGAGGGCTTCTAAAAACGAGTTATCGAAAGTCATGGAAAATGAGGAGATGGCGATGTTTGAAGGTGTCTGGGGTGAAATGCATGTTGAGTACGATGTCTTCAAGAAGCAGTTCGATGTTACGCCGTTGCTTAAGGGTTTGCCTAATGACCGTGATCCTTGTCCGCATTGGGGTATAGTAGTCAAGGGTCAGATGCGAATCATGTACGATGGCGTAGAAGAGATTGCTAAAGCTGGAGATGCATACTATTTTCCGCCAGGGCATACGGGTGTTGCTGAGGCTGGCACTGAGGTTTGGGAGTTTAGTCCCAATGATAAGTTGAAAGAGACTATGGAAGTTATAATGCGTAACTTTGAGGGCTCTGCGAAAAAGTAGTTAATCATGTGTGACAGTTTTTTATTGGCGTTTCGGAGGTGAACGGTGAATGTATTTTGCTAGGGTATCATTTTGGTCGTTTAAGAAGGGGCAGCGTGAGAAGGGCTTGAACATGCTTGATGAACGTATTTCAGACGTGGCTCGTGCGGCAAAGGGTTATCGGGGTTCTTTACAGCTTCTATCTCAGGAGTCGGCTGATAAAGCGATAATTATTACACTGTGGGACAGTGAGAAGGCGCGGGATGCTTCGGCTAAGGGCGTGTTTAAAGATGCTGTAGGGGTGTTAGAGCAGTTTGTTGAGGGCCCGCCTGAAGTGTCTAATTTCAAGTTGTCTGATGCTGAGGTGCGCTTGTAACTACGGGTTTAAGAGGACAAGCTGAGTCTGGCGAGACTTGCTGGGTTTCTTCTCTTTTGCTTTTTGGAGCTCTAGTTCGGGTTCAGGTGCGGTTTCTAGTTCTGCAATCATTTCTTTGAGGGCTTTAATAACATTCTTTTTCTGTTTTTCATCGCTTATGCTCCATTTTTCTTTGTCGGCTCGTTTGTGGGCAATCTTGTATTTGGTACCGCTCATTTCGGTGGAGTAGTTGTTTGCGTCGAGCTTTTTGACAATCTGGTCGGCGATGATATACCAATGGTACTGCGTTCCCACAGCTGCTCCTGAGCCTTCTGGTGCTTTGCCTGCTCTGCGTTTGCCCACGTTGTAGGTGAATTTCCATTTGTCTGGGGTGACTTTCTTTTCCTTCCATTCGCCGGCTTCATAGTGCCAAGTGTGCCCTCTGCCGACTTTGACTCCTGAGTATTTCTTGCCCTTATACTCCTTGAATTTGTCGTATTGGGATAAGTCTGGTTTCTTTTGGGACATACATTGTAAAGGTGGGTTTTGGAGTTTTAAGAATATTCTGGCAAGCCAGCTCTCTCTATTGCTTTGCCATAGACCCCCTCCCCTTATAAAAAGCACTGATTTCAAACATGCTAATGAGCGTAAAAACCGCCAATGTGGACCTCCCCTCTTAGGTTTTTGCATAGAACCTCTAATAGAAGGCAAATAGGGCGTGGCGCAAAGACCCCTCTACAGGTTTTGTGCATACCCTGGATATTAGACGGTAAATAAGTTAATGTTTTAATGGGGTATGTTATGGGTTTTCTAGTTTTCCTCGCGGTCCCTTCCATTGGTCTGCTTTTTTGAGGAACTCCTCATACCCGTTTTGCCTGATGAACTCGAGCTGTTTCTTGTACTGCTTGTACTTTGACCCGCTCTTGCTCCAAAACGTCGTCAGAATGCTGCATGGGTAGTCTGGGCAGTCAGCGCAAGTCTCCAGCCTTCTATCCCTAAAACAGCAGACTTTGATTTCGCACTTAGCCTTGCTCAAATCCCTCTCGCCGGACTCGTAGCCAAGTTTGCAGCCGAGGCAGCCTCGCTCTTTTGGGTACTTTTGCCTCTGCTGTTCCATGCAGGTTTTACAGTATGCGCCACAGCAGCCAATTTCCATAATTGTCATTGTGCTCTTCACAACCATTTCTTCTAGCAATACTTGGCTTTTTTGGTCTTTGGTAGATTGGGAGCGGTTTTTCTTAATTAATGATGTTTTTGCGAATAGTTTTTGTCTGCCTTCGCACCATAGTATTCTTTAAGTGAAAGCTAGTGCCGTTGATTTCAAGCTTTGACCCTTGGCGTTCTGGCCTTTGCACATGCCCGCCTAAGCTAACGTTTAACCCCTATACGGGATGCGACCACCACTGCCTCTACTGCTATGCCTCAAGCTACATCCCGAACTTTAGCGACTGCCGACCCAAAAAAGACCTGCTTACCAACCTGAAGCGGGAAGCTGCCAAACTCAACGGCGAAACCATCTCAATCGCAAACTCATCCGACCCATACCCAAGAGCAGAAGTCTCCGAGGGCTTAACAAGGCGCTGCCTTGAGGTTCTGGCGGAGAGCAACTGCAAGATCCAAATCATAACCAAAAGCAACCTTGTCGCTAGAGACGATGACCTGCTAAGCCAAGTTCCCTCAACAGTGGCGTTAACCATAACCACAGATGACGATAGCTTAGCAAAACTTCTCGAGCCGCACGCGCCTCCGCCGAGCCAGCGCATCCGAGCCGCACAAGACCTAATCAAAGCAGGCATACCTGTCTCAGTGCGTATTGACCCCATCATTCCCTTGGTGAACGACCAGCCGCAAAAACTCATCACTGAACTGGCAGGCATAGGCGTCAAACACATAACAGTCTCAACGTACAAAGCGAAAGCGGACAATTGGATGCGCCTGAGCAAAGCCATGTCCAAAACCGCTGAGAAGCTTAGACCGCTGTATTTTCAGCAGGGAGAAAAAATCGGGGGAAACACAATGTTGCCAAAAGAG
>QYYE01000046.1 GCA_003589585.1 Candidatus Bathyarchaeota archaeon | reverse complement strand
CCACGCCGACACCAACACCCAGCCCCACCCCCGCACCATTAACAACAGCCATTCAAGTCAGCGCAAACGTCACCGTAACCGAAGTGAACTTTAACCAAGTAACCCAAACGTTAAGCATACAAGTAATCAAAAACGGAGTCAACCACATTCAGGCAGTAATCGCCAAAACCTCACTGCCAAGCATCGCCAGCCTGAAGGTCTACGTAAACAGCCAGCAAACAGCCTACACCTATATTGACAGCGGGGACTCCTGGAGAATAACAGTTATGACAACTTGACCGCCACTACTTTCCAATCACTCGCACACTTTCTACTTCAACCCAAGGTGCAATCAACGAACCTACCTGCCGCTCATTACTAGCAACTGCACTCACGTTTTTGAGAACTTCAAAGATGTTTCCCGCCAACATCACTCCACGCGAGCAATGGGTCACTTCGCCTTTCTCTATTTTCCAAGCGGGTGTTGCAACCACAGAGAACTCGCCGCTGACAGGATTACTACTGTGGGCACCCTGCAGGTAGTAAATTAATAATCCGTCTTCCACTTCGCTCAGCATATCCTCAGAGGACTTGTCGCCCGACATTAAATGAAAGTTTGTTGTCTCGATGCCCGGAGTAGACAGGTAACCTGCTCTGGAAGCGTTGCCAGTGCTTTCTTTTCCCTCTTTTTTAGCTGCGTAATTATCGTACAGGAAATTGCGAAGTACCCCTTCCTCGATGATAGGCGTGTTTTGATGCGGAACACCTTCACCATCAAAGACCCACGTTCGCATGCCGCCCCTAAACAAGCCATCATCACTAATGGTTAGGCTTTCGGAAGCGACCGTTTCACCGATTTTTCCTTTAAACGGTGACTGGTCACGCTGCACACTATCGGCTTTTACCGCGTTGATTAGAGTGTAGGCTAAGAGGTCTTGGAGTGCAAACTGGGTAAGTATGAGCGTGGTGGTTTTGGTTTCTATCGGCTTGGTTTTTAAGGCGGAAACTGCCAGTTTAGCAGCTTCTTCTCCCACCCCCGCAGGGTCGATATTGTAGTTTCTTGCAGCATTAAACTCAAAGCACACTGGGGTCACCTTGCTGCCGTCTCTGGCTATCGCTGCTAAACTGCACTCGATGACTGTGCCTTTGTCAAAGCTTGCTATGCCGTTTGAGTTAGCAACTGCGTTGGAGATGTATGCGCTTCCTATGCCGCCTTCAATTGGAAAAACCCGCTTATCCACCTGTCCAGCCGCATTCAGCATGGTTGAAGCTATATTCACTAAGTCTTCGGAGTCAAGCTCCACCACTTTGCTGTCGTAGGTTTTCTCAACAATGCCGTAAGGTTTCTTTTGGGGCAGCCCCTTCCAGTCTGGATCAGGCTTACTTGCCTTTGCGGCACTTAGCGCTCTTATAACCACGCTCTCAACCGCAGCAGTATCGTCTAATATGTTTGTGTAGGCAAACCCTATTGCCCTGTTAGCTGCCACTCGGACGCCTAAGCCTCGGTCAATTATCCTGTGGCTCTTGCTGATTTGCCCCAGCTCGATGCCCACGTTTGTTGCTTGCCCCTCGTAAACGTACGCTTCAGCCTCCTGAGCTCCTTTCCCTACGGCTGCTTTAACAGTGTCTTCAGCTAAACTTATCATTTGATTTTTCTCAAGCACTGCCACCGACAACCACCTCACTAACTTTAATGTGCGGTCCACCATCACAAATAAACGCCGTCTGTCCCTTCCCACACCGCCCAGGGTCCAACTGAAAATCCTTCCCGACAGCATCAACCTTATGCAAAGTCTCCAACGTATTGCCGCTTATCGAAGCATTGCGCACTGGCTCGCCTACTTCGCCGTTAACTATTTCGTAGCCTTCTTGGATGCCAACCTGGAAGGTGCCGTCAAGGTTAGCTTGTCCACCCCTAAAACTCTTAAAGAAATACCCAGCCTTCACTTCTTCAATTAATTCTTCAAAGGAGCGGTCTCGAGGCGACATGTAGGTGCAACGCATGCGAATGATGGGTTCCACACGGAAGTCCTCGGCTCTAGCGTTCCCTGTGGGTTCAGCTTTGAATTTCTGAGCGGTCTCCCGGTTATGCATCAAACCAGCAACCACACCGTCCTTTATGAGCAGTGTTTTGTGGGACGGTACGCCTTCGTCATCATACTTAAAAGAGCCAAACGACCCCTCAATGGTGCCATCATCATAAAAAGTCACCAGTTCAGAGCCAATTTTCTTCCCAAAATTGCTCGCTAAAACGCCGCCTGAAAGAGCCAAATCCGCCTCAGCTAAATGCCCAAACGCTTCATGCACAAAAACCCCAACAACGTTTGGTCCTAAAACAACTGGGAATTTTCCGCCTTTAGGAGACTTAGCGTTTAATTGTTGAATAGCTCGCTTAGCAACCTTTTCACCCAAAGCCTCAGGAGTTTGCTGGTCAAATATCTCGTAGCCTGCAGTTGAGCCAATTTCCTCTCGGCTGTAAGTGAAGATGCCCTCGCTTCGAGCTGAAGAGGTTATTCTGGACCAAACGTACAGTTTGTCTTGCTCTATTCTTGTGCCGTCGCTGTTAACAAAAAAGCTTGTGCCCGTTAAATCAAGGTAATCGATGGTGCAGCTTTTTATGCGCCTATCAAAACCTAACGCAGTTCTGTTTATCTCAGAAGCCGTTTTTATCTTATCCTCCATAGAGATTTCAGACGGGTTCTTCCTTGGTTTCAACTCAACCTTGTCGGTGACCGCTTTGACTTGTGCAAGCTTAATGGGAGTTTTCAACTTTGCACTGGCGGTTTTAGCCATTTTGCAAGCATCCGCAACTGCACTGGTTAAAATCTCAGAGTTCAAAGAGCCAACAGAGGCAAAACCCCATGCACCATTCACGAGCACACGCAGGGCAACACCGTTTTCAATGCCTTGTTTAGCAGCTTCTACGCGTCCTTCTTTGAGGGTAATCATTGTTTTGTAGAGTTTCTGTGCTCGGGCTTCGGCGTATTGGGCTGCGAATTTTTGGGTGGCTATGTTGTTTATTTTGGTTAGAAGGTCTTTCAAGAGCTTTCTTTCCTTTGTAAGTGTACGTTTAACTAGAATTGTTTGAAGGAATTAAACAATTTGTTTTAAACCACTGGCTGATAACGATTGCTTGAAAGTGAAACAAGTGCTTTTAGAACCCTTGCTTATTAAAAGTAAACCTCTAATGTATTGTTCTAACCTAAACCCTTAAAATGAAACACAGACGATGAATAGAAATGACTTAACTTGGAAACAATTAATCAGGCCGAAGAACTCTACACTGAGAAAGCGTCACTATACGACCGATTCTTCATAGGCTTCTTAGGCTGGGGCAAACAATTGAAGGCTTTTTTCCAAAAAACAAACTACCTTCACCCCAACATGAAAGTTCTTGATGCAGGCTGCGGCACAGGCGCAATAACCCAAGCCTTGTATGAACTGACGCAAAAGAGGCGCTATGAAGGCTTACAATTTCATGCTTTTGACATCAGCGAAAGTATGCTGGAGATATTTCAGCAATGGATTTCAGCGCGAGGGGCAAGCAACATCCAGCTGGCAAAAGCTGACGTGTTGAAAACGGATGCTTTGCAGCCAAACTGGCAAGAGTACGATTTGATTGTCACTTCAACCATGCTTGAGTACCTGCCAAGACCAAAAGTTAAGAACGCACTACTTAACCTCAAAGCTCTCCTCAAGAGCGACGGCATGCTACTTGTTTTCGTAACTAAACGTAACTTGATTACTCGGTGGCTTGCTGGAAGATGGTGGAAAGCCAACCTCTACACAAAAAGCGAAATTCAAAAATCGCTTGAAGGCGCAGATTTTGGACAAATGACGTTTCGGAAGTTTGTCCGTTGGTGGTCAAGCGCCATCTTGGTTATAGAAGCCAAGAAGTAGTTTTTGGCTCGGGAAGTTACCAGAAGTCCGTCATGTTTTTCTGCTGAACCCTAACCTGCGCTGGCTTAGGCTTAACCGCTGGTGCATCAACGTCTAAATCAAGTTGACCATACACGCCATCATATCCAGGTGTAACCTTGGCTGTTCCGCCTCTAACTTTAACGATGGCTTGTGCAAACGGCGCATCCACCACCGAAGCTAACTCATCCAATGGCGCATCGATTAGCACCTTGTACTCGTCGCCGAATTTTTCAACCAGCAGATTGTAATTTCTCCAAACAGCCTGCGTCGAAGGCGACTCAGTCCCGACCACTGCCGCAATCACCTCAGAGAGGGGAAGCAAACGCAAAAACCCAGGCACCCCATCACGCTTGGAGCCAGCTGGTCGGTCAGCGAGTTCCTCAACTCGTTGCTCAACGCCCTTGGTGAGTTTTCGGCGGCAAACTGGGCATATGTTGTTGAATTTTATTGATTCTTGGGGTGCGAGGGATACTTTGCAGTTGCGGTGTCCCGTCCAATGGTACTTGCCGTAGGCTGGGTCAGTTTCAATGGTGAATTTGAAATGCGCTGAATCGTTGCTGGCAATGGCATTTGTAACGTCTTTGTAGGTGAACTTTTCCAGTTCGAAAACATTAGCTTCCCTGCCGATGCGCCAAGGCCAGAAACTGTGGCAGTCACTGTTTGAGACAAGCGCGAACCTGTCTAGTTTGCTCAATCGCCAATTCATCTGGGGGTCTGAGGAGAGTCCTGTTTCCAGTGCATGTATGTGTTTTGTCATGTCTTGGTAGCAGTCTTCTACGCTGTCAAAGCCGCTGAAGGCTCCAAAAACACTAAACCAAGGCGTCCAAGCGTGCGCTGGAAAAACCATGTTCTCGGCTGATGTTGCCATTACTTCTTCTACGAGTTGTGGAGCGGTCATGTTTAGGATGGGTCTGCCGTCTGAGGCTAAATCCCCATACCGCTTAAGTAACTCGTTGATTTGGGCAACAACTTCTAGGCTTGGGGCAAGGATGACGTGGTGGACTTTCTTGGATTCGTCTTTGTAGTTGAAGATTGTGCACACTTCGGTTTGGAGCATGAAGCGTACTGGCGAATCAGGGTTATCCGCAAGTTTGAAGAGGCTTGTTTCTGGTTCTGGCGTTAGGGTTTGGGTTATTTCTTTGAGCCATTCTGGATGGGTAAAGTCGCCTGTGCCGACAAGGTTTAAGCCTTTTATTTTTGCGTAGTGTGCGATTTGCGGGATGCTCATTTGCTCGCTTGTTGCACGACTAAAACGCCCGTGAATATGAAGGTCTGCTATGACTCTCAAGTTTCAACGCCTAATCCCTAACGTGCCCATTAACCATTTTAAAGCTTCGCCAAATCAACGCTATTTCTGAGCCTTAGAGAAGGTAATCTTGCATTTTTTGGTAGTGTTCTTTATCATAAGGTTAAATAGCTGTTTTTGTAGTTAGAGAATTACTCGCGTGTGAGAACAATGTTAGATATCAAGCTTATCCGTGAAAGCCCTAAACTTGTTAAGGCTAATTTAGCTAAGCGCGGCAGCCCAGAAGTGCTCCAGATGCTGGATGATTTGATTGCGGTTGATAGGCAATGGCGATTGAACCTGACAAACCTCAATGATTTGCGTCACCAAAGAAAGCAGGTAACCATAGAAATCGCCAAACTCAAAAAAGCAGGTAACGATGCCGTTAGCCAAATGGAAAAAGCAAAAGCCATCGACGCACAAATCTCAACTATAGAAAAACAAGTGGTTGAGGAAGAGCAGAAAACACGCGATTACCTTATGCAACTGCCAAACCTTCTGGATGATACTGTTCCGCTTGGAAAAGACTCAAACGATAATGTCCAAATTAAGACTTGGGGAACAATCCCGCAGCTTAGCTTTCCTATTAAAAATCACATTGACTTGTCTTTAGGTTTAGACTTAATTGATATGGAGAGAGCGGGAAAAATCGCAGGTTCACGATTCTTCTACCTCAAAAACCAAGCCGCCCTTCTCGATTTGGCGCTGATGAGCTTTGCCATTGAGGAACTCACAAAGAAAGGCTACACCCCCATTCTGCCACCGTATTTTATGAAGCGTGAAGCATATGAAGGAGTAACTGCCCTAGCGGACTTTGGCGATGTCCTATACAAGGTAGAAAACGAAGACCTGTACCTAATCGCCACTTCCGAGCATCCCATGGCAGCCATGTACATGAACGAAGTCCTAAAAGAACCAGACATGCCGCTGAAACTTGCAGGCTTGAGCACTTGTTTTCGCAAAGAAGCAGGAGCACACGGCAAAGACACAAGAGGGATCTTCCGCACCCACCAATTCAACAAAATTGAGCAGTTCATATTCTGCAAACCAGAAGACTCAGCCAGACTGCACGAGGAACTTCTGCAAAATGCTGAAGAATTGCTGCAGAAAATCGAGTTGCCATACCGTGTTGTTAACGTCTGCACGGGTGACATTGGCACTGTAGCTGCTAAAAAATATGATATTGAAGCTTGGATGCCGGCACAGAACGGTTACCGAGAAATTGTTTCATGTAGCAACTGCACCGATTACCAAGCAAGACGCCTAAACATACGCTATCGAGAAAAAGACGGTGCACCAACCAAGGGGTTCCCGCATACCCTCAATTCAACGGCTATAGCTACAGGCAGAACCATTGTTGCCATATTAGAAAACAATCAGCAAGAAGACGGAACCATAAACATACCGAATGCTCTAAGGAAATACATGCTAGGCATTGAGAAAATAGACAAAAAACGCTAAACATTTTAATATATCTTTGAGAATGTTGAGGCACGTTTGGAGAAATAAGTTTGTCTTCCAAAGCAAAAACTTCAAAATCAAAGCAGGTACGCGATAAATGGCGTGGAAAAGCCTGGCACATGGTAATTGCGCCATCCTTCTTTGGCAACGTTGAGTTAGGTTCCATTCCAGCCCAAGAAGAAGAACAACTCATCGGCCGAGTTGTCGAAGCAACCCTGTATGATATTACAGGCGACTTTTCCCATCATTACCTGAAAATGTTTTTCCAAATCAACGAACTCGACGGAAAAACCGCCAAAACCCTCTTTAAAGGGCATGAGTATTCACGGGACTACCTTCGCAGTTTGGTCAGGAGAAGAACCACTAAAGTTGACGGCTTATTCAACCTTACAACCAAAGACGGCTATAAACTGCGCATTTCAGTTTCAGCGCTGACTCTCTCCAGAATAAAGACTTCGCAGGAAAAAATCATTCGTGACATGATGGAGAAGACCATCAAGGAAAAAGCCGCTGCATTAACCCTTGACCAGTTCGTGCAGGAAATGGTTTTGGGAAAAATCGCTTCAGACATCTACAACCAAGCCAAACTTGTTGCGCCACTCAGACATGTCGGCATAAGAAAGTCCAAGTTGGTTGCGCAGCCAGCGCAGGTTCCAGTGCAAGCAGCACCGGTAGCTGAAGCCTAGCCATTTCTTTTCCACAGCATCTTATTTTTTCAAGTTCCGAAAGACTTTAGAGGAGATACTCTAAGTTCTCTTAACAAGTAATATAGGAGTAGTTTTTGTGACAAACGCTGGTGTACACGAAAAAGGAACATTCAATGTCCAAGACGCCATAAACAACATCAAAAAAGACCCAAATTACCCCAAAGCAGGCGCCATAACCCTTTTCATAGGCGTTGTGCGAGGAGAAACTTCTGAAGGGGAAAAAGTTGAGAAACTTGAAATGGAAGCATACGAAGAAAAAGCCAACCAAGTTCTCACTAAAATCAGCGATGACCTAACCAAAAAACCCGGAATAGTGAACGTTCAAATCCACCATCTACTAGGCGAATTCAGTGTCGGCGAAGAATTGGTTTACGTTGTAGTTGCAGGCTCACACAGAACAGACCTTTTCCCGGTTCTCCGCGAAGCGGTTGAGCGGTATAAGAGCGAAGCACCAGTCTTCAAAAAAGAATACATAACTAGCAAGCAAGGCTCCGCTGCAGGGTACTGGGTTTCAGAAAAAGAAACCGCCACTAAACAGGAAGTGCAAAAATGAAAATTACTGCCCTAGCAGGTGGAGTTGGCGCAGCCAGATTTCTCACGGGCTTAGTCAAGCTTGTTAGGGAAGAGGACTTGTCGGTTATTGTGAACACTGGCGATGATATTGAAATGTTCGGCTTGCATATCTCGCCAGACCTTGATATTGTAATGTACACGTTGGCGGGCTTGGTTGATGAGGAGAAAGGTTGGGGGTGGAAAGATGACACTTTCCAATGTCTCCAAACATTCAAGCAGTATGGTTTAGAAACATGGTTCAACCTTGGCGACAAAGACCTTGCAACCCACATTTATCGAACCCAACTGTTAAGAGAAAGCTTTACCCTCTCACAGGTCACCGTACAACTGTACCGTGCTTTAGGTTTAAAACTTAGGATTTACCCCATGACCAACGACAAGTTTGAAACAAGAGTAAAAACCAGCGCAGGCTCAATTCACTTTGAAGAGTACTTTGTTAAGAACCAAGCGAAGGATGAGGTTTTAGGCGTCGAGTTTGCTGGCGCTAGCAGTGCGAAGGCTTCTGCGGGTGTTTTGGATGCGCTTTATGGTGCAGACTTAGTTGTTGTTTGCCCCAGCAACCCGATAGTCAGTATCGGCACAATCCTCGCAGTCAATGGCGTACGGGATGCGTTGAGAAGAACAAACGCGAGAGTGGTTGCGGTTAGCCCTATTGTTGCTGGTGCTCCAATTAAAGGTCCTGCGGATAAGCTGTTGCGTGGTTTAGGGTCTGAGGTGTCAGCGTTTGGCGTAGCCAAGCTTTACTCAGATTTTCTTGACAGTTTTGTGATTGATAATGCTGATGCCGCAATGAAGGGTCGGATTGAGCAGCTTGGAATCAGAGTGAAAGTGACAAATACAATCATGCGAAGTTTTGAGGATAAAGTTGAGTTGGCAAGGGCTGTTTTAGAGAGCTAAGTTTCAGCTGTAGACTAAAGGGTTCTCTATAGATTATTTGGGCAGCCTAAATAGGACAGTAAGGGAAAGATTCTTTCATGCATGGAGTGTCATGTAACCGAGGAAGAGTAAAAGGAGCATTGGAATGGGTAAAAGATGTGCTTGGTTGAATTACCGGTTGCTGAAGATTAAAGGAAGGGTTATATGTTGATTGCTTCAATAGTGTAGTCGGAGATGAGATTCGTGGAAAGAAAAAGTTACGATTGGTTTGAGCAACGCCGTAAAACAAGAGGTTTAGAGCTTGCCCACGACCAGATAACAAAAGCCTTCGACACCGTAACATGGCTGCATAAAGCAACAAAAAGCTTTGCAGAGAAAAACTTCAAAGAATCACAAAAATATATTGAGAATTTGTATAAAGCTGAGGAAGAGGTTGATGCTCTTCGAACCGATGTTTTCCTTGAATTATCTAAGGGTGCAGCTCTCGTGGCGGATTACCGTGAAGACCTGCTACACCTTGTTAAACGATTAGATACGTTGGCTGACCACACTAAGGATGCAGCCAGATGCCTTGAGATGCTTTCTGGGGCAGAGATTCCTGAGGAATTAGCTGCCAAAACGGTTTTCATGACTTCCAAGCTTGTTGAGACTGCTCAAACGCTTCGAAGTAGCATAGAGAAAATCTCATCGAGTCCAAATGAAGCTATCAACCAAGCGAAAAAAGTCGGTGAAATCGAGCATTACATTGACGAAGAGTATCTTAAAGCCAAAAGCTTGTTTGTTAAATATGGCGTGGAAATTAACTGCGGTGCCATGGTTATTTTTGATGACTTAATTGAGTTCATTGAGCAAGCTGCAGACATGTGCGCCGACACAGCAGACTACATCTTGGTGCTCTCAAGCAGAGAATAACCCAGCAATCTTTTTCCTAATTTTTTACACCATTCTATTTCTGATTTTGATGACGCTTGGAAAAAAGCCCCCTTTTATAATGCTCCGAAAGATAACATAGAAAAATCGCTGTTGCTCTTTAATGCCTTGGCTCTATGTGTGAAAGGAGTCACTTGTTGTTTTTTGTTAGCTTTAGGGACTAGTGGTGTTTTGCTAAGCTTTCACTATTTGTTTCCTAGGTTTGTGCAATTTTGGGCAGGATTTTGTGGTTTCTGACAAAACAACTAAATAGTCGAATTATGCAATCATAAGCTATGACTAAGAAACTGTACATTGCAATCTTTCTCTTGATTATCTTATCAGCGGCTACTGCTGCAGTCATCTTTGCCACACAAGTTCTCCCACCGCAACCGGTTTTGCCTGGCGTGTCTGTGGGCGACGAGTTTACCTATGACCTGAAAGGCTTTGCAAACGTTATTGACTTAGAAGCGTCAGTTCCCGAGTATTTCTACCAATTTAACAATACTGAATACTATAAAGTCGTGGTTATGGGTATAAATGGCTCCGAGGTCTCGCTTCAATCTACTTGGCGATTTACCAATGGCACAGAAATACTGTATGAACACACAATTGACATATCCAATGGAATGAAGACTAGAGAGGATGGATTTTGGGCAATCTACGCTCCTGACCTCACAGTAGGTAGTAAGCTGCGTCCTTATGGAGCAGATGGTGTACTCGTCAACAGAACTGATACTAAAACATACAAAGAGGGTAGCAGAGAGACCAACTACTTCCCGATGGAGAACCAGTTCTTTGACATTAGAGACCCAACGTACAGCACACAACGGTATGATGTCCTGTATGTTTACTTTGATAAGAAAACAGGAATTCTTACTGAATTGACCAACCTTCAGTTCTACAACAATCCGCAAATGACGCTGACCATCTCTTGGAAAATAGTTAATTCAAACCTCTGGGAAGTCTAAAAAGCTACACGCTTGTTAGCAATATTCGCTCATATTTTTTCTTTCCTTTTAAGAAAAGCCCTACTGTAGAGCTTGCTTAGCCTTTATATAAGCTAGTTTCCCGCCTGCCCTAACCATGCGCTTTTCCAAATCGCTAAGACTTAGCGTTACCTGAATTTGTGTGCCTTTGGTCAGATTTTTCACAATCAAGTTTTTATCTAAATCTTTAATAGCTAATTCCAACAGGTCTCCTTGTGCAATGTTTGAATAATCCTGTTTTACAGCGAAGGTTAAGGGAAGGATTCCGAAGTTAATCAAGTTAGCCATGTGTATCCGAGCAAAAGATTTGGCAAGGACTGCTTTTACGCCCAGATACTTAGGTGCCAAAGCAGCGTGTTCTCGAGATGAGCCTTGACCGTAGTTTTCGCCGCCTACAATGAATCCGCCGCTTCTTTCAAGGGCACGGCTAGCGAAGGATTTGTTAATGTGACAGAAGGTGTATTTGCTTATTTCGGGAATATTACTTCTTAGCGACATGATTTCTGAACCGCCCGGCAAAATGTCGTCGGTTGAAATGTTATCACCCAGTTTTAGCAGAACTTCCCCGTTTAGTTTGTAGGGGATTGGTTGAAAAGCCGGTAAAGGCTTAATGTTAGGTCCCATTATAACAGGACCTGCTGGTTTTGCAGCTGGGTAAATGAACATGTTATCGCTAATCACAAACTTTTCAGGCATAGCAAGCTCGGGGTATTTGCCAAGTTTTCGCGGGTCAGTAATTTCTCCAGTTATGGCTGATGCAACTGCTGTTTCAGGGCTTACTAAGTAAACCTTGGCGTCTTGGGTTCCAGAGCGTCCTTTAAAGTTACGGTTAAAAGTTCTAAGTGACACGCCCTCGGTTGTCGGAGCTTGCCCAATTCCGATGCATGGACCGCAAGCGTTTTCCAATATTCGGGCGCCAGACTGTATTAAGGGTTCAAGCTCACCAGTGGCTGCTAAATTCTGCAGGGCTTGTCTTGAGCCAGGAGATACTGTGAGGCTTACGTTGTCGCTGATTTTTTTGCCTTTAAGCAGGGCTGAGACAATTTTTAAATCTCTCAGTGAAGAGTTGGTGCAGCTGCCAATACAAACTTGGTCGACTGGCGTGCCTTCGACTTCGCTTACGGGTTTAACGTTGTCTGGACTGTGAGGAAGCGCAATTAACGGTTCAACCTTGGCTAAGTTTAACTCAAGCACTTCACTGTACTGTGCATTATCGTCTGCCTTAAGCTCACTCCACTGTTCTTCCCTGCCTTGTCCACACAGAAAAGCCCGTGTTGCTTCATCTGAAGGAAAGATGGAGGTTGTGGCGCCTGTTTCAGTGCCCATGTTCGTTATTGTTCCGCGTTCTGGAACACTCAGTGTCTTCACTCCTGAGCCGAAATACTCCAAAATCTTGTTTACTCCACCCTTAACCGTTAACTCTCTTAGAACTTGCAAAATGACATCTTTGGCAGAAACAAAAGGCGAAAGTTGCCCCGTTAAGTTAATGCCTAAAATGCTCGGCATCTCAAGGTAGAAGGGTTCACCAGCCATAGCTGCAGCAACGTCAAGTCCACCAGCGCCAATAGCAATCATACCCATGCCGCCCGCTGTAGGAGTGTGGCTGTCGCTTCCCAAAAGAGTAGCAGATGGCTTAGCAAAACGCTCTAAGTAGAGTTGATGGCAAATGCCGTTGCCGGGACGCGAGAAAACAACGCCGTATTTTTCTGCAACACCCTGCAGGTAGCGGTGGTCATCAGCGTTGCGGAAATCGTTTTGCAGCATGTTGTGGTCAACAAAGCTGAGACTTAGCTCTGTTTTGACTTTGGGCACACCCATGGCTTCAAACTCAAGATACGCCAAGGTTCCTGTGGAATCCTGAGTTAGCGTGTGGTCTATTTTCAGGGCGATCTCTTCGCCGGTAGCCATTTGTCCGTCGGTTAAGTGTTTGGCGATGACTTTCTCTGCTATGGTCTTGTTCAATTTTTTCCCTTCGTATGCGCAAGCAATTTATCGAGTAAGCTTACACTTTACTAAGTCAATGTTAAGGAGCGAAATTTTAACTTTCGTGTCAAAGTCACAGATTTAAATGGTTATTAAGGGATAAACGGAAATATTAGCTCAAACAAGAAAGCCAAGGTAATAGGAATTGTCGTTCAAAGCAAGAATAAAAGAGACCGCAAACAGAAAAGATTCAAGGATTGTTTTAGCACTAGATTTCCCCTATCAACCGCCAGAGAACCGAGCAAACGTTTTTGCAAGAGCTCAAAGTGTGCTGGACATTGTGCATCCATATGTTTGCGCTGTAAAGATAAATCATCACCTCATACTCCCACTTGGCACGTTTGACGGCGTGCAACAACTGGTGGGTCAAGTCCACGCTAAGGGGCTGCTGGCAATCATGGATGCTAAAGTTAATGATATTGGAGCAACCAACCAGGTCATCGCTGACTACTATTTTGCAGCAGGCTTTGATGCGATAATTGCTAACCCGTTTGTCGGCTGGGAAGAAGGCTTAAAACCGCTCTTTGAAGTCTCGCGAAGGCTTGGGCGCGGGGTTATTCTGCTTGCTTACATGAGCCATAAAGGCGCACATGAAGGTTATGGACAAACAATTATTGACGCTGAAACAGGCGAAAGAACCAGCCAGTATGTTTCTTTTGCCAAAAAAGCCCTAAAGTGGGGTGCCGATGGAGTAGTGGTTGGCGCTACATACCCCCAGAAAATAGCCGAGATAAAGGGCATTCTTGGTGAAACTGTGCCGATTTACTCACCCGGGGTCGGTGAACAAGGCGGAACAGCGGAAACAGCCCTTAAAGCAGGCTCAAGCTACCTAATTGTTGGAAGAGAAATAACCCATGCTGGTGACCCAGCGCAAGCTGCACGAAGGCTTCTTGATTCAATAAAAGGGGTGTAGGCGGTTTTATCTGCCGCGTTTGTTTTCCCAAAGTTCTTTCTTAAGCAAGTCACGTACTGCTGAGCGGATTACGCTGCTTCTGCTGGGGTACATGTTTGCTCGGACAAGCTCGTCTAAACCTTCCAGATAGGCTTCTGGCAACAGGACTGTTACAAGTTTCACTTTCTTTGTTCCTCCCTCAACTATGTTAGCGATATAACATGTGACAAATATAAGAGTTAGCGTAGTAAACTCTGACTTTAAGCAACGGTAACTTCTTTCTTAGCCAATCCTTCAACCATTAAGGGAACTATTTTGCTCGCACTAATTATCTCTAAAAAAGAGGCTCTCCATTCCGGTCAACATGCAAAATAAAATCGTCTGCTTCGCTTGCATGAACTATTTTACCTTTATCTTTTACAATTACTGTAAGTACATCTGCCTCTGGCTCATACCTTATCCTATATGGTAAAGCGTTTGCACCATGCAGAAAAGTGGTTTTCCTATTCCTTAAAGTTTCCTTAGCTGAGATAATGTTCCAAGGTATGTTCCATCTAGAAGGTAAAGTTCAGCGTTATCCACATCCACGGCCTCCGAACGCAAAACTGGCCCAATCAAGGCTTCACCGCCAATTTCCTTTCGGGGTCTTGTCTCGTTGACTGGTCTTCCGCCGATGAAGTCGTTGAAGCTGGGCATAATGTATAGCTCTTCTGTTTTAGGCTTGATTTTGAAGGTCCTCTGCATGGTTTCCGTCGCAGTTCCCTCGATTTTCACTCTGTGCTTTTGCAGAAGAATCCTTGCCAAGGCTTCAGTGTTGCAGTTTGCTTTCATCGATATTTGCCTTGTAATCTTAAAGCCA
>QYYE01000045.1 GCA_003589585.1 Candidatus Bathyarchaeota archaeon | reverse complement strand
AATGAAATCATACTTTGCCGCTAATCCAATCTCTTTTTGCAGCGGGCTGTCTTCTTCTCGAATGGTCTGGGTTAAACTGGCGATTTTGCCAAACTGAGTATTCATCCCAGTGGCGTAAACAATAGCTTTTCCCTGTCCTTTTGCCACGCTGGTGCTCATGAAAACAAGGTTAGGCGAATATAAGTAAGCCTTCTCAACTACGGCTACGGTTTCAGCATTTCTCGGCTGAGGCTCCGATTCACCAGTTAAAGGAACGTTATTAGTCCATAAATCAAACGCCTCTATTATCCGTGCATCAGCTGGAACCCGGTCTCCTTCCTCAAGAACAACAACATCTCCTGGAACAATCTCCTTCACCAGAATTTTTTCAAGTTCTCCGTTACGGATGACTTTAGCGTATTCGGGCATCCAGCTTTTAAGCGTCTCCATAGCCTTTTCGGCTCTGGCTTCCTGGAAGAGGCTGAAGAATATGTTTACAAACACGACGCTCAGAATAATCAGGCTTAGCTCTGGATTGCCGCTGATTAAGGAGAGAAAGCTGGCAAAAAGCAGGAGTACTCCAAAGAGGTCTCGGAAGTGCTTGATGAATTTGTATACAAACGGAATTTGCCTTTTTTCAACAAGCTTGTTAAAGCCGTATTTTTTCAAGCGGGCTTTGGCATCTTCAGTTGTTAAACCGTCAGGTGACGCATTTAAGGCATCGAAAACCTCGTTGATTTGCATAGAAGCAGCTTTTTCCAAACTAAATCCGCCAAACCTCAACTCGACAATTAATTTATGAACGACCACAACAGCCAGAGAACACATTTACTGCTAAGGAATTGTTAAGCAAAGCATCATATCCTTGTGCTGAAACTTGTTGAAAGCACATTTGTATCCTCAGCTTTTAACTTGAATACAGCCTATTTTATAGGGTTATTTTTCGCTAAATGTTACTGGCGAGATTTAAACCAATCGGCTTCAAGGCTATTTTTATCACCGAACCATTAATCAATAAGACTAAACCACCAACAATCCTACAATCTTTCATTGCGTTGACTCTCCTTTATTGTCCTCGCTTTTCAGTAAGGGGCAACATTGTTCTTTTATTCTTTTTTGCGAACCCAATTTAACCAACTTGTAAACTGCTAAACAACCGATTCCTCGCTAAATTTGTTAACTTGCAAGGCAAAAATTGAGAACCAAAAAAAGCGCTTCTCAGTCAGTATCATAGTTTATCCCTTGGATTACTTGTGAGTTTTGTCCTACCTTTTCTTAGAAATTGCCATAAAGTTAATAGGTCACAAACTCACTTTCCCTGTAGTTTATCGGCAAAAGAGATTTATCAAAAATGCTCCAAATAATTAAAAAACAAACATTCAAGGTAACAAAACCAATCAAAAAGGAGACTGCATAGTTATGGCACGTTATAGACAAACCGAAGAAATCGTTAAACTGATGAATAATCCCGAAATCATACGCAACACCAGCATCATCGCACACGTAGACCACGGAAAAACCACCCTATCCGACAGCCTCTTAGCACACGCAGGCATCATCAGCACCCAAACCGCGGGACAAAAACTGTTCCTTGACTCGTGGGACCTAGAACAGAAACGTCAAATGACCGTTTTTGCTTCTAACGTCAGTCTGGTCCACACATATCAAAGCCAAGATTACCTCATCAACCTCATCGACACACCCGGGCACATCGACTTTTCAGGCGCAGTTACTAGAAGCCTCAGGGCAGTTGACGGCGCGCTCGTGGTTGTGGATGCTGTTGAAGGACCTATGACACAGACTGAAACTGTTCTCATGCAGGCACTTCGAGAACGTGTTAAACCGATTCTCTTCATTAACAAAGTTGACCGACTCATTAAAGAAATTAAACTTACTCCTCAGGAAATCCAGCGCAAGTTCGCTAAAATCCTTCTCAGAGTAAACTCACTTATTGAAAAGTATGCTCCGCCAGAACACAAGCAAGACTGGCAGGTCAAGATTGAAGATAGTCGTGTAGCTTTCGGCTCAGCCCTGCACAAGTGGGGATTGAACCTTGAACACATGAAACTAAAGAAAGTCACTTTCCAAGATATCATCGACGCCTACACAGGCGACCCAGCAGAAGTAGGCAGAAAGGTCGACGAACTAAGCAAGAAAGCACCATTACCCGAACCAATTCTAGACATGTTCTGCAAACACCTGCCAAACCCGGTGCAAGCACAACCATACAGGCAGCCACAAATTTGGCCAGGAGACCCCAAGAGCCCAACAGGAGTTGCCATGGCAAAAGTAGACCCTAATGGTCCACTGCTCATGTGCATATCCACAATTGAAGTTGACCCACACAGCGGAACAGTAGCCATCGGACGCATCTTCAGCGGTGCAATCACCAAAGGCAAACCTGTCCAGCTTGTTAGCAGTCACCAGAAAGGCACTGTTCAGCAGGTTTTCATGAGTATGGCAACTGACCGAGTCATAGTTGACCGCGTTCCAGCAGGAAACATTGCAGCAATTTCTGGTTTGCCTTCCCTTCATGTCGGCGAAACCATAGCTGAAGACGGTGTTGAAACGCACTCGTTTGAAGGATTAAGGTACGTTTCTGACCCAGTCGTAACTGTGGCCGTGGAACCAGAAGACGTCAAAGACCTGCCATTATTCGATAAAGTCATGCATAAACTCACAACTGAAGACCCTAACTTGCACTTTAAGATGAACAAGGAAAGCGGCGAATTTCTCCTGTCAGGTATGGGTGAGCTTCACCTTGAAATTACCGCTTACCGAATGCAAGAAGCAGGTTTGAAAGTTAAACTCAGCAAACCAATCGTCATCTTCAGAGAAACCATAAGCCACGATTACCAAGGTCCAGCAATCATGGGCAAAAGCCCCAACAAGCACAACAAACTCTGGATTACCGTCGAAAAGTTATCCGAGGATGTTATTGAAGCGATAAAGTCTGAGAAAATCACTGATATGCAAAGCAAAGACGAGCGAACAAAGATTCTCAGAGAACTTGGCTGGGGACCTGACGATGCTAAAGGCACCGTAGCCGTGGAAGAAAACAACTTGCTAGTTAACCGCATTAAAGGAAGACAATACGTCGACGAAATCATTGACCACATAAAGACAGGGTTCCGCGAAGCAGTTCACACTTCACCGTTAGCTAAAGAACCAGCATACGGCTTGAAGATTAACCTTGAAGACATAACCCTTCACGAAGACCCAGTTCACAGGGGTCCAGCACAAGCCATACCCATGACTTGGAGACCAATATACTGTGCTATACTGTTGAGTGATCCAAAACTGCTTGAACCACTACTAAGCTTTGAATGCAAGGTTCCAAGCGAATTCGTCAGTGCAGTAATCACACTGCTAAACAAGCGACGCGGCAAAATCTTAGACATGCCATCCGAAGAAGACATGATAACCGTTAAAGCTGAAATGCCCGTTTCTGAAAGCTTCGGAATTGCCGACGAACTCCGCAGCAGCACACAAGGCAGAGCGTTCTGGGCGACACAGTTCAGCCGCTGGGCACCAGTTCCCGAGCAGATGCAGGCAGAAGCGGTAAAGAAGATTCGTGAACGCAGAGGCTTGCCTCCGGTTCCGCCAAAGCCAGAAGAATTCTTTGAATCAGAGTAGCCCTGCTACTTTCTTTCACTTTTTATTAACTTTCGGTTTAAATTACTTTTAGAATTAACTAAAAGAAAAATAAAACTTGAAAATTACAAGTTATTACTCGATGCTTCTGCACTCGACACGGCTTTCGCTTCGCGGTTGCTCACGTGGTGCATATTCGCCCTCTTTCACGGTTCTTTGTTCGCCAACATTGTATTTTCCCATAGAGGTAGTGCTTTTGTAGCTATTGTAGGCTCTATCGATATCTTCTTGCAGCCTTCTGAGTTCAATGTCTGTTTCTTGCTTTACCTTATCTACTGTCCATCCATCCTGCACTCTGTCTTCCACTCGCTCGGCAACTTCCTCAGCCAACCTTCCTGGGAGACCTGCAGCTTTTAAGTCTCTTTCTATGTCTTTGCTATCGAACTTTTCCTCTTTACCGTCCGCTGTATAGATTTTAACCACTAAAATTCACCTCCTTTGAGAAAAACAGGCATTTGCCAAAAGTTAGACTGTTTGATGGAAAAAATAAAGCTGTGTGATTGCTAAGGCACAATAACTTGAGCCTGAGTCATGAACGATTGAATTTTTGGGGTAAGGCTTTAATTCAAATCTCTAATTAACGTTTATCGAAAAGCTTATGATAGTTGGAATTTGCGGAAGCCCAAGAAAACAAGCAACCGAACATGTCCTTGAAAAAGCGCTTGATCTTTTGCAGGAAAAAGGGTTTAAGACGCACTTGTGGACGGTTAGGGGTAAATGGGTTGAATACTGTGCTCACTGCGACTACTGCCTAGAAAACGGGGAGTGCGTTGTCCAAGACGATGTACAAGAGCTTTACATGTTGCTGGCTCAGGCGAAAGGAATCATATTTGCCTCACCAGTGTACAATGGTGGAGTAAGCGCCCAAACCAAAGCCGTAATGGATAGGATGCGGGCAGTTGTTGCCGCCGATAAGAATTTTTTCAAGGGCAAAGTCGGAATGGGCATCGTGGTGGGCGGAGACCGAGCTGGCGGTCAAGAGTTCACGCTAATGCAGATTCACACATTTTACATAATAAACGGCATAATTCCCGTGGGCGGAGGCTTCTTTGGCGCTAATCTGGGAGCAACCTTCTGGTCCAAGGATACTTTGGAAGGAGTAAAGTTGGATGAGGAAGGCTTTAGAAGCCTAAGAAAAACAGTCAAGAAGTTTGCTGATTTTTTGGAGCAGTACGGAGGAAAGTAGCAAAAAGGTGCTTGTTTATGGTAGAGTCTAAAAAGCGCAAGATTGCTTGGGGGGTCACTGGCGGCGGCGACAAAATCGCTGCTACCATCGATGTCATGAAGGAATTTAAAAAGCAATCAGAGGATGTTTTAGATATCCATGTTTTCCTATCTAAAGCTGCAGAGATAGTGCTAAAATACTATAAGCTAGATGAGGACTTGCGGAAAAATTTTCCCAAGTTGCAAGTTGAGCTAAATTCTAATTCGCCTTTTCTAGCAGCTTGGATGCAGACGGGAAAATACGATTTCTTGTTGATTGCAACTGCTACCTCAAACACGGTTGCCAAAATTGCCAATGGTATCGGCGACACATTGCTTACTAATGCGGCGATTATGAGCTTGAAAGCCTTTGTGCCCGTTTACATAATGCCGACTGATTACATGGAAGGCACAGTTTACACCAAGCTGCCAAACGGCAAAGAAATGAAGCTGCGCATACGCAAACAAGAAGCTGATCAAGTGCGCAAGCTAGAAGCAATGGAGGATGTGCATGTGTTGGCGAGCCCTCAGAAGATGCGTGAGGCTCTTTTTGAATGGCTAAAAACTATCAAGCCCTAAAAGTATCAGAAAAATAGCGTTCTGTTGAGGTCAATGTTAGTTGCGACTGCTTTGAGAACTGCATAGAGGCATGATTTGCTTGCTTTCTTTCTAAAAGTGCTATCATCTTAGTTTAGCTAGAATATCCTTTTTGCGGCTAAATGTTTATATCAAAAGGAACCATCAGCCAGAGAGGTCAGTGAACATTCATGCAATCCCAAAGTAACGCTGAGAAATTCCAGTTCCTTGTCAAATTAGCCTTAGATAACGGTGCCTCTGACGCCAAAATCATACCTGCAAGCAAAGTGGTTGTTGAAGACCGTGTGGTTCTCAAGTGCAAAGTCGGCTGCAACAATTACGGTAAAACATTAGCTTGCCCACCGTACACGCCCTCAGCAGAGGAGTTTAGGAAAATCGTCAGCGAATACAGTTACGCTATGTTCATGAAGTTTACGTCAAAAGCTCAAGCTGACCCTGAAGTGTACAAAAAACTTACAGTGGCTGAAACCGACCCGACAGTGCCAAAGGAAATCAAGGAAAAAGCAGCTAAGTTCTGGCAAGATTGGAAAGATGACAAACGCAAAATGCTGCAAAGCGTGGTTGACCTAGAGAAGGCGGCGATGAATAAAGGCTACTCACTGGCTATAGCGTTTGTTTCGGGACATTGCCAACTCTGCGAAAAATGCAATACCGAAACAAGGATTTGTGTACATCCAAATTTGGCACGTTGGTCCGAGGACGCTGTGGGAGTGAACGTTAAAAAAACCGCTACGAACGCTGGCATAGCGGTTAGTTTTCCGTTTGCAAAGAACCCTGAGTCGTTCGCGCTGCTGCTCATAGATTAAGCTGTAAAAAAAGAAAGTGAGGGTTTTATCTTAGGAAGTCGTCAAAGTCCCAGAAGTGATCTTCTTCCTGCCTGACAATCTCTTCAAATAGGTGTCTTGTTGTTGTGTCTCCGCGTTTTAGCGCCTCAGCAATAATTTGCCGGTAAAGTAAAATTGCGCTGCTTTCTAATGCGTGGTCAAGCCTTAGGAAATCCAGAACTGTTTCGCCGACAACTGGCAAGGGGTCAGGGGTGAATGTGGCTTCGCCGTCTAGTAGGTAGATTCGTTCGCTTATTTTTTCAAAGTGCTCCATTTCCACCATGAAGATTTCTTTTAAGAGTTTGCTTACAACTTCGGCTTTGTTGGTGTCCATTACGGTTTCAAGCGCTGTGTTTTTTCTTCGTAGTTCAAGTAGAGCGGCTTTTTCGTGTTGGTTGGTGTATTGGATTATTCCGGTGATTTCGGCTGCCACAGCCTTGTTTAGTAGGTCAAAGTAGTCGTCGGTGAAGATTTTGCGCCATTCGGGGTATGGTACTTTGCTTGGTTCTTCTTTTTCATCTTGGAAGCTTGTGTATTCTTGGAATTTGAAGAGGTGTTCTTCTTCTTGCCGGTAAATTTTTTCAAAAAGTTCACGTGTTTGCCAATCGCCTATTTGTCCTGCGGTTTCTATGATTTTTCGGTAAAGCATAAGGGCTTCTTCTTCGGCTTTTACGCCGAGTTGGGCAAATTCGCTTATGCTGTTGCCGATGGTTGGTTTGCCTGATTTTGTTGTTGCTTCTCCGCCGAGGTAGTAGATTCTCTCCATGATGTCGGCTGCGTGTTTCATCTCATTGATAGAGATTTCTCGCAGGAATTTTCCGACTGCTTCGTAGGTTGTTTTGTCTAGGATTATGTTTTCTGGTATGGTTCTTTTGATGATTTTTTCCATTTTTGCGTGTTGAAGGAAGTATTGGATGGAAACCATGAATTCGCGTTCAACGGCTTGGTTTAGCAAATCGAAATATTCTGGGGATGTTTTAACTGCCATAAAAAATTCACTTCTACTCAAAAAGGAACAAACCCTTAGATATAAAATTTTTTATTTGCCTGCTAACCGCTAAGCTCTGCGGTTTATGGTTAGTGTGCTTTTGTTTTTTCTATTAGTAGTTGTTGGTGACCCCGTCCCCCTCCACAACAACAACCAGCAGATTGTGCTGGTGATTGCTTTTTATGGGGGGACTGTGGTTTGGGTTTTGTGCTGGTTGTGGCTGGTTTCGCAGGCAGTACAGAGGCGCTAGTCTAAAACGCCTGTTGCTCTGTCTTAGACCCCCTCCCCCTTCTTAACAGCAGATCAAAAGTTGTGGAGAAAAAAGCAGACGATACATGACGCCACATCCACATCCTTTCGCTTCCAACATAGAGCCATGTAGGGCATGTGGAGAAAAAGTCGTATCCCACACCGAAACAGGCAAAGAAAAACAAGCTGAAAAACAAAACTGAGCCTCCTGCTCAAGCATCCTTGTGGAGGGATTAAAACGGAAAAACCCACATAAAACTCATAACGCAAGCGTTCATTGAAGTGGGGCATGAAAAGATTTTCATAGAAAAGAGAGAAACAAACTTAGCCCTAACCCTAGCGCAAATCACCATCCAGTACAAACATAAAACTCTCTTCTTTCTACAAACAAATTTTTGATCTACTGATAAAGCAGTTAAAGCTGGAGTTGACGAGGAGTAGATTATGGAAAAGATTTTAAGCTAACTCGCTTGAGTATCAAGCAGGCTAGGGGTTGAGACTGGGATTTTATCCCTTCTCTCTCTTCCTTTTCTTAGCCCCTAGCCATTTTGGATTCTTAGGTCTCTTTTGTCTTGGCGTTTTTGCGCTTGAACAGCTAGTGGTTATTTGATGACGACGATTTTGTATTCTCCGCTGTTGAGGTAGTTTACAGCGGACGCAGCCACATCAGAATAGTTTTTTTGTAGAGGATTAAGACGCTTTGCTCATCGTACACCACACAGGTTGTCGGGAAACTGTCGAGACCTTCACCTGCGTCTCGCCACATATGGGCGGTAGCCGCAGGGTCTTGGTCTGTTGGTTTGATGTAGACTTTTATGAGGGGCATATCTGACAGCGTTAATTGTGGTACCTCTATCCTTTTCCAGCGAGATATACTGTTCCCAATGTATTCTACGACATCGCCATCCATTGTTATGTTAAAAGAACCTTCAATTACATACCTTGTTGCGCCAGAAAGAATCTCGTCCCCTTGATTTTGAATGCTTTCTGTACTGTTTTGCATGACTTCCGAGAGGGTATCATCTTCATCTTGTGCGGTGGCTAAACTGAATAGAACAAGTGAAGTTACGGTTATTGCTAATGTTAAAAGGAGAATATGTCTACTTTTCATAGGTAACATCCTCTTGGTTAGACAGTTAGTTAGCTCTGGTTATAATGTCTCCGAATAATAGAAAGCCATAACAGCAAAAGTAGGTTTAGGCTGTTTAGAAACAATTGATTATTATTACTATTGAGGGTGAGGCGGATATGGTTTTTGAAAAGCTTTTATCCGTGGCAAGTTACTTTTTCGGTTGATGTCAGGCAAAGAATTCTTCTTAAACCGTTACGAACATTTAGGCTGGGAATACCGAGAGGTAAAGCTACGCCAAGCCATACGAATAAACCAGACAAATGCTAAAGGAAAAAATCTGGTTGAAAGGCTCAAGAGCCTAGGCGTTTGCCCTGAAAAGATACCTTTTCTTGACGAGGGCTACTGGGTCCAGCGTTCCCATGTTTCAGTCGGCGCCACTGCAGAGTACCTGTTAGGTTTATATTCAATTCAAGAAGCAGCCGCCCAAATCCCGGTTTCGCTCTTCACCAGCCTGAAGGGCAAACGGGTGCTTGATGCCGCCGCCGCTCCGGGTGGAAAAACGGTGCAGTTGGCGGATTTAATGGTGAACTCTGGTGTGCTGTTCGCGTTGGATGTGGATAAGCGGCGGTTGACTGCACTATCTAATCATCTTGAGCGATGCCGGGTCAGCAACACTGTTGTTTACCTCCTTGATGCACGGCAAGTTTCCCAGTTGAACGTAAAGTTTGACAGGATTTTGCTTGATGTGCCCTGCTCGGGAAATTTTGCCTCTGACAAGGACTGGTTTAAGAACAGAACCATGGCGGATGTTGAGCGGAACGCTAAACTGCAAAAGGAAATTCTCTCTAAAGCTGTGGATTGCCTAAAGGACGATGGAGAAATCGTTTACTCCACCTGCTCGCTTGAACCAGAGGAAAACGAGTTGAACATGGACTGGGCAATAAGCCGCCTGAACCTCGGAATCGAAGAGGTTAATTGCCATGGGCAGAGGGGCTTAACTGATATCTTCGGAAAAAAATTAGACCCTTCCATTCAACTGTGCCGTCGAATTTGGCCTGGTGAAACTCAGGGCTTTTTTGTTTGCAAACTCAGAAAACGGGGGAGTAGTGCATGAACGCAAGGGCAATGGTTAATTTTGGGTTACAGTTCGGGGTTGAAATTTCACTAAACCCTGATTTGTTAGTTCAGAAGAATGGCCGCTTCTTCCTTGTAAACTCTGCCCTAAAACCGTTCACCCGCAGGGACTTTTACTATGCAGGGACTTTTTTGGGTAAAGCTAAAGGTGGAAAATTCTTTCCAAGCTTCAACCTGCTGGGCATGCTTGCAAAGACTGAGGCTAACAAGATTGTGGTGGATAAAAGGACGGCTTGGCTGTTTATCTGCGGTAGAGACGTTTTCTCCAAAGGAATACTGCACATGTATGGTGCAGCTAAGAAAGGCGGTAACGTTTTGGTGCTGAATGAATTTGGCGAATGTTTAGGTTTTGGGAAAATTGTTGGAAATTTGGGCAGAAAAACGGGTGATAGTGAAATTATGGTTAAAAACGTTTTGGATATCGGTGATTTTCTGCGAAGAGAACGATAATTGAGAAAAATTTGGTTATTTGACTAGTTGAGAGCTTCTTTTTGGCGTTTTTTTGCAGCGCATTGGGCGAGCGAGCATGTGACATTATTTCAACGATTTAAGGACTTCTTGAACATTTATCTATAACTTTAGAGCGATAAACTTATATATGTTTACGTTTAATCTGTTTTGCATAACATATGAAAATTGAACATCCTGACTGATAAAGGAAGTGAACAAATGAAAAATTTCAAAGACGCAATCTGGAAAGAAAACGTAACAAAAGTCGTCCAACAAGTACAAGAAAAAGAAATTAAGTTTGTAAGACTTCAATTCACCGACATAAACGGAATGCTAAAAACTTTAGCCGTAAGCTCAAAAAACATCGAAAGCATGTTTGAAAACGGTCAACCATTCGACGGCTCATCCATAACTGGGTACCGCCCCATCGAAGAATCAGACATGGTCCTACAGCCCGACCCAACAACATTTGCGATTTTGCCTTGGCGTCCAAAAGAGAAATCGTCATGCAGGCTTATCTGCGATGTATACACTCCACAAAACAAACGCTTCGAAGGAGACCCAAGATACATTCTGGAACGGGTCATAGAGAAAGCCAACAAAGCAGGCTACAGCTACATTTGTGCACCCGAACTAGAATTTTTCATGGTTAAGGAAAGCGAAAACGGCGGCTTACCTACACCCATAGACATGGCAGGCTACTTTGACTCCGACCCAGGCGATCTGACCGATGAAATACGCCGTGAAATCGCTGATACCGCCGAAGCATTCGGCATTGAAATTGAAATTAGCCACCATGAAGTAGCCCTTGGACAAAATGAGATTGACTTCAAGTATGGTGAAGCCCTTGTAACAGCAGACAGAGCTGTAACCATGAAAATGTGCGGTAAAGTTGTTGCTGCACGAAACGGCTACATAACCACTTACATGCCTAAACCATTCGCAGGCATAAACGGCAGCGGCATGCACACTCACCAGAGCCTCTGGAGCAAAGATATGACTCAAAACCTCTTCTACGCAGACGACGCAAAGAACGGTTATCTCTCAGACATCGCAAGAAACTTCATCGGCGGACAACTAGCTCACGGACGCAAAATGGCAGCAGTCCTCAACTCATGGCCAAACAGCTACAAACGTTTAGTCCCAGGATACGAAGCACCAGTCTACCTTGCTTGGGCACACAAAAACCGCTCACCACTCATCCGTGTACCAAACTTTGGCGGAAGAAAAGCCGCTGCAAGATGCGAAATTCGTTGTCCAGACGGCGCAGGAAACCCCTATCTGCAGTTTGCAGTGCTTTTGGCAACAGGCTTAGACGGTATCAAGAACAAGATTGACCCAGGCGAAGCAGTTGAATTAAACGTTTACCACATGAGCTATGAAGAACGCAAGCAGCGCGGCATAGTCTCGCTACCAGAGAACCTCAAAGAAGCCCTTGATGAACTAGAAACCAGCGGTCTAATGCGCGAAACTCTCGGCGAAACAACTTTCGAGAACTTCCTACGTGAAAAACGCAAGGAATGGGACCTGTATCGAACACAGGTAACCGAGTGGGAAGTTAACCGCTACATAAGAAGACTCTAAAAAAAGCAGCCTTTTCCTTTTAGGCTACCAACAATTTTTCTTTTAACTTTTAATTTTTTCAAGGAGCTTTTGAATTGGCACAGTGCTCTGTTCACGGCTTGCCAAATCCTTAACAACCACGGCGCCCTCTTTTAGCTCGCGTTCTCCAACGATAACAGCATAGTCCATTTTGCGCTTATCTGCATCCTCAAGCGCCTTAGCCATCTTTCTGCCCATAACCTCAAACTCCACAGTTACTCCTGCCGCACGGAACTGCTGGGCAATCTTTAACGCTTCAACCCTCAATGCTTCAGTAATCGGCAGCACAGCGACTTTTTTCTCCTGCTTTGTGGCAAGAGCGGTTTTTTGTGTCTGCAGGGCAAGGGCAATTCGGTCAATTCCATGGGCGCAACCAACGGCAGGTGTGGGGTCTCCGCCGAAAACCTCTATGAGCTTGTCATATCGTCCGCCGCCGCCAAGTGCAATGTCTAGCTCATGAATGTAGACCTCGAAAATCACGCCCGTGTAGTACTCTAAGCCGCGGGCAAACGCTGGCTCCACAAACTCCACAGGACAACCACTTTCGGTGACGAGCCTTAACACTTCGTTGAGGTTTTCGGCTGCCCCTTTGGCTTTTGGGTAGTCAGCCACGTAAGCCCCAATTTTCTCCACAGTCTCCTGTGGACTGCTGCCTTTAAGTGTGAGTAATCCCTGGAGCATTATGCGGGCTTTTTCTGACTGCACCAGCCTGAAAGCCTCATCGTACTCTTTTTTGTCCATGCGCTGAAGAACCGCATTTTGGGTTTTCTCGTCAACGCCCTCTTGGCTGAGAATCCCGCGGATAACTCCTATATGCCCTATCTTGAACGTGTAACCCTGTAGCCCAAGGTTTTGCATTAAACTGTTAGTCAGCAGAATGATTTCAGCGTCTGCTTCAGGCTTGCTTGAACCCATCAACTCAAAGTTTGACTGCCAAAACTCCCTGTACCGTCCACGCTGCGGCTCATCATACCGGTAAACGCTGCCTACGGAAAACAGTCTGAGCGGTTTAGGCTCGTTCTTGAGCGCTGTTGTGGTTAGGCGTGCGATTGATGCGGTGAATTCTGGTCTTAAGGCTACGCTACGTTCGCCAAGATCCTTGAAGATGAACATGCGTTGGCGGATTTCTTCGCCTGACTTGGCGCTTAAAAGCTCAAGCGGCTCCACCACTGGCGTTATGACTTCTTTGTAGCCGTAAAGCGAGGCGGTTTCTCGTGCCTTGCTGATGATGAAGGTGAAGGCTACGGCTTCTTCGCCCAGTAGGTCGCGCATTCCGCGGACAGTTTGGAAGGTTGGCATGACGTTTACTCCTGACTTAGCTTAAGATGGTGTGATTATTCTTTTAAACTCTCGCTCACTGCTGACAGTTTTTCAGTTCGATACCGCTTGGATGGTGTATTTGGTTGCTATCAAGAAACTCCTTGCAGGGAACCTAAGAGGGTGCAGGTCAGTATTGGCGGTTATTTTAGCAATTATTGTTGAAATGCTGTTATAACAACCGAGAAATTAAGCTTCACTCGTTATAACAACTTCGTCAAGCTTGACTTGCACTTCAGCCCAATGATAATTCAACACAATCCCCTCGACAACATCCACATAATTGCTGTTGTGGAACGCTGAGTACGCCGTATACCCATAAGTTATCCTTGTCTGTCCATTAACTATGAGTTTGATGAGCTGATTAGAATTATCCAACTCGATTGTGACATCGTAGAATGTGTCAGCTTGAACTGTTGCCGTGTCATAAACCATTACTTGATTTGGCCACTCGCCAATCCATAACCCAAAATGCTGTGAGCCATCGACAAACGCGTAAACCAAAGCATTATTTGAGAAATCAGCGATTGCACTAAAGAATATAGCTGAGTTGCCTTGACCGTTAGTTGGTACAGTGTTAAAGCTCACCTTTGTCAATACTGAGAATACAGTATCGCTATCTATGGCTAACTGGTCTTTGGATGCGTAGCATTGGGTTCCGCCTCCAGTTTGCACAGTAAACATGGCTTTACCGGCTGATACTGTTGGGTTCCCATATGTTGAGGTCCAAGCGTTAAAATTTCCACTTGAGAAATCATCGCTAAAAATTATGCCGCTTGGGGGATCTTCTATGAAGGTTGCGGTAACAGTCTTATCGCCATCCATGACAATTGTGATTGGACTGGTGGATCCTGATAGAGCACCGCTCCATCCGCTAAAACTCCAATCATCGCCAGGAATAGCAGTCAACTGAACAGGTGTACCATAAGTGTAGGTGGCTTGATTTGGATTCTTCGTTACTGAACCGCTACCAACCACATTAACAGCCAAAGTAAACTCGGTTGGTTCTACACGCACAGAGTCTATTCCGATTGAGTAATAATTGCTCAAGTCTTCCGCTGAGAATTTTATGTAGTTGAAGGGATCATTCATTATGCCGCAGTCTATCCACGATGGTGAACCCTGATCGATATTGACAGATATTATATTGAAGGGACTCCAGTTATAGCCGTCGTTTGACGTGTACACATACAGAGGTCCGTCGCCATAACCGTAAACCTTGATACGCCCGGCTGCTGGTGCATTTAATGCTCCGCTTATCCAGCCATAAACCGGGTATGGTCCAAACCAACTGTATATCGCGGTAAAATCTTCATCATTTTGCCAACCAACCAAGCCTGTAGGATTAACGACATCGCCACCATAGCCCGTTATACTGTTTACGAACTTGTATGCTGGCTCAGGAACAAAGATTGCCTGCACGGTATGTGGTGCATTCATGTAGATGTCTATTGTTGGGTTGCTTCCTGCGGGTTGACCATCCTTGAGCCAGTAG
>QYYE01000044.1 GCA_003589585.1 Candidatus Bathyarchaeota archaeon | reverse complement strand
ACCGACACCGCCAGCAGAGCAAACAACTGATCCAACGCCAACACCAGAGCCAACAACTGAACCAGACGAAACACCAAAGCCAACGCCAAAACCGTACTTCCATAACCACCACAGATTTAACCGCTGGCGCGTATTCTGGTGGCCTCGCCACAACTGGTGGTTTATCTTCAGGTTCTAAACAAAACCAACCATTTCCCTTTTTTGTTTATTTTCCAATTTGTCCTTTTATGAAGCCCATTGTCCAAGCGGTAAGTTTTAAGGTAAAGTGAAGGGGCAGTAGGAAAACGATTTTTTGGCTAAGAAGCCTGTAGGCTGGGAAAGAGTAAAAGACGCCTGCAACAAAGCCTGCCATGGGTGTCATGCGGAGAATCGAGAATGCGTCTCGGGTTTGACTGTATGTTCTTTGGCAGCCATACCCATACCAGAAGTATTTTTTCCACAGGTCACTAGGTTTAGACATGCCGCCGTGCAGTTCGTAGAGGGCCGCATTGTTGGGGCGGTATTGCCAGCCTACCTTTTTAATCCTTAAAACCAGCTCGATGTCTTCGGCTGCACCCTTGATGCCCTCGTCAAATCCCCCGGCTTGCTTTAACGCGCTAATTCGAAAGGTTGTGCCGCCTGTGCCGATGACTTTCTCTGTTTTCCAAATGAAAGTGCGGGGTTGACTGTATCTTAATTGGTCAACTATGAAAGGGGTAATTTCTAGGTTTAGGATGAGGTTGTTTGGGACGGTTTTGAATGTGCCTGCGGTTATTGCGACCTTTGGGTTTTTCTCCAGGACTTCAACTTGCGTTTTTATGTAATTGCTTTTTATTATTTGGTCGCAGTCGACAAATAGCACGTATTCTCCGTCAGCGTTATCTATCACCAGGTTTCTTGCGTAGCCAAGCCCTCTCCAAGGTGTCCTGAAGGCTTTAGCCTGATTACCCAGCAAACTGACGTACTCTGAAATGATTTTTGATGTGCTGTCCTCGCTTCCATCATCAACAAACACCACTTGCAACTGGTCTTGCGGAAAATTCTGGGTCAAAACGCTTTCAACTGCATCTCTAAGCATGTGCTCGCCGTTGCGCACGCATATACCGACAGTTACAAGGGGTTTCATGCTTGACCTTCCCTTGCTAGCTTAACCAAGTTTAGTCTGCCCTTGTTTGGTATAGAAACTGGCGATAGCTTACTTCTAGTTTTCTTGTTATTGTTTTCCAGTCATAGTTTGCGGCAACTGCTTTTCCGGCTGCACCTACCGATGCTGACAGTTGGTCGTCTTGGAGCAGCCTAATAACATTATTGGCAAAACCGTTAATATCGTCATCGATGAAGATTTCATAGCCGTTTTTCGCCGCAAGCCCCTCGGCGCCCACAGAGGTTGAGACAACAGGGATGCCGCTTGAAAAGTATTCTAGGATTTTTAGTCTTGTTCCTGAGCCCTGAAGTAAAGGAGCAATGCCGACACTGGAAATTGACAGGACTTCAGCTATGTTGTCAACAAAGCCTGTGAACAAGATGTTTGGGAAGTTGGTGTTGTCGCGTTTTTTTCCTATAACCACAAACTGGACATTGCTTATTTCTTGCTGTACTCTGGGAGCTATTTTTGAAGAGATCAGTTGGATTGCTTCTCTGTTGGGCAGGTATGCTAAATTGCCGACGAAGACCACAATCCGAGAGTCTGCAAGCCCAAACTTGCTGCGAGCGTTCAGATTGGTTGTTGGCTTGCTGAATTGCTCAGTGTCTACTCCGTTGGGTGCAACAATAATTTTTTTAGGAGAAAACCCCATGGATGCAAGCAGATGTTTTTCTTTTTCCGAGACGGTTACCAGCAAATCCGCTTGCCTATATGCTATTCTTTCCAAAAAAGGCTCAAGTATTCTTCTAATTAGACCCGTGTGTTTGACTCTTAAGGCTTGAAAGACATCATGGCAGTCGATGACAACAGGTTTTCGCAACAGCTTTTGCATAAAAGGCAAAATTAACAGGCTTAGAAAAGGCTGTTCCAACTGTATAATATCTGCTTCTCGGACTTGCCGTGAGGCTTTAGCGATGAAGTATGGGTCAAAGAAGTATAGGGCTGTCGGTTTTATTATATTAGCAAATTTTGCTGCAAGTTTAAGTGCAGTAAGAGGGAGTAGTCCTTTTATTGCTTCAACAGGTATGCCGTCGAATAACTCTTTGCCCGCTTGGTTCTTTGGCAGGATTACGTTTACGGTATTTCCGGTTGATGAGAGACCTTTTGCAAGGTTGTATATTCTTATGGAGGCGCCAGTGTCCTTTAGCATTGAATCTTCGAAAGCGCTCAAAATGCAGATTTTCACTTATGTATGACCCATCCAAGCAACCGAGAGACCGTAAAATCGCATACTGTATACTAAAAAAAGGGAAGGAAAAAACAGGCGCCACTTAAAAACAAGAGATTAAGCTATTGGTACCAACAAGTTAAAGCAAAACTGTGTGCCCAAGGTATCCGTTGATCTGAATAGCTGTCATCTGCTGAAAGAACTTGCAAACTCAGGACAGCGGGAAGACTCTCGCCTGGTTGAATAACTTGGCCGTTTTTAAGGTTCCAGCTGATTTGCCCCATAATGCCTGGTGGAAAGATTTGCCCAGGGTCAGAGGGGCGTTCTAAAGTTAGAGCCACTGTTCCTGTGTTTTTAACGGTAAGGGCTTTTTCGTATTTTACGCCGACTTGAATGTCTCCCCATTCAACTTTTGTTAAAGGCGCGCCTGACGAATCAAAAAAAGACAGGCTTACGGTTGGTTGAATTGGCACTGGAGTTGCCGCTGGGGTTGGAGCTGGAGTTGGCGTTGGAGCGGCTGGCACAATGATTGTGGCTGAGTTCTGGAATTGAGCATTGATATAGGAGTATTCGGCGGCAGCAACTACTGACAGCAAGATTGCTAAAAGCAAAAGAGCAATTATTATCTTTCTTTTCAAAAGTTGTTTCACCTTAAAACAAGGTTTGTGAAAGACAATTTAAAAAATAATGTGACTGATGCCCAACTACAACAAAATTAGGCAGAGTTATGTGTAAGGACAATATAAGTGACAAGCTTTTATGGCTATTTGATTAACACATTCTTGTAAATCGTTTAGAATGCTAAACCCCATACATCAGCACTAAACCAAATTAAACGTTGAATCTCAACATTGAGGTGCCTAAATCAAGTTGTAGGAAGCCAGATTTTCCCCGGTAAGCCAAAACCGGTCATCTGGTTGAGCCCAGACAGAAAATTTTTTCCCAAACAAGACAGCTAAGATGGAAACGAAAAGCAAAAGATTGTTCTCCAAAATCTGGTAAACATAAAATCGCACGTGAGGAATAGCAAGAGCCAACAGGAAAAGCAGCAACAAGGGATAAGACAGCACTAGGTAGGCTGAGAGAAACAAAAACACCGCAAAAGCGATGGGTGAAACAAGGTAAAGAAGAGTATTTGGAATCACAGTGCTCTTTGCGCCTTTAACTTTACCTCTAACCAGCAAGTCAAGATACTTAGCGAATACCCGCACAAGCTGGTTGATACGGCGCAGCTTAATGCTAATCTTTCCCCGAAAGGTCGCTGGGAAGCTAGAGTAAAACTTTGCTTCTTTAACAAGCATGGCACGGTAGTTTTTCTCGATAACACCGATTATGGTGCCGCAGTCATCTGACCCTGTGCCGTAGGGGTCAAATTTTTCAATGGCTTCTTTTTTGAAAGCACTAAAGCCGCCTTCAAAGAAAACAGTGGAGCCAGCCTTAGATTCGCCAACTCTCAAGAAATTAGCAGACCTCAAATACCCTTCTTCCATTCGGGTTATCCATGTCTGCTTTGAGTTGAAGAGAAGTTTGGGTCCACCAATGGCGCCAACTGAGGGGTCAGCCAAGTACGGCAGGGCTTTTTCAAGGATGTCGGAGGGCCAGAAGCAGTCGGCGTCGGAGATGATTACTATTTCACCCTTGCAATGCGTTAATGCATGGTTTAATGCGTGGGATTTTCCCAATCTTTCTTTTTCAACTGACAGCTTGACGTTCAGGCTCTTTTCTTTGGCTGCAAAATCCTTGACAATTTGAGCTGTGTCGTCAGTGGAGTTGCTGTCAACTATGATTAGCTCTATGAGGTCTTTGGGGTAGGATAGTTTGCTTGTGTTGGCTAGTTTGTAATTGATTATGCCTGACTCGTTGTATGTGGGGATGATGATTGAAATCAACGGCTTATAGCCAAAGTCAACTTTTGTCGGCCAAGAAGCTCCTGACTTGCGCCTCATGTACAGGAAAATGAAGGCTGGAGGACCAAGAGCTAAAGCTCCAAACACAAGCCAAACAGCCAAAAAAACCAGCATCAGACTCCACTTATTCACAGTCAAACAAAGTAGGGGAGAAACCTCAAACAGAAGGCAACGGCATATTTGCCGTCTAATATCCAAGGTATGCAGAGAACCGATAGAGGGGATCTACCGCGGACATATTTGGTTGCTATTAGAAACTCTATGCAGAAACCTAAGAGGGGTAGGTCGGTATTGGCGTTTTTCAACGCTATTAGCATGTTGAAAATCAGTGCTTTTTATAGAGGGAGGGGGTCTATGGCAGAGCAACAAAACCTAGAATAGGCTGCTTTAAATAGAAATAAAAACAAACTGCAGAGAACAACAAGTTTTATGCATTATTTTTCTAGGAAAGGAGGCAAAACATCGCCTGAAACAGCCGTGTATGCCCTCAGCATCTTAAGCTGCAAGCCCCAGGAAATGGAGTGCATGCGGTGACTGTAATGCGGAAAGTTCCGTCTAACCTCAGCCAATGTCACGCCATCCTCGATTAAGCGTATGTTTTCTGTTTCACCAAGCCTTTCTTTAGCAGCCAAATTCAGGTACGGCACTTTTTTAGGGTTAAAACTCATCGCCCGTGCAGCAACAAAATCTGTTGACAACGCGTTATCTCCTGCCATGACAACGCCCAGTTTTTTGGGGCAGGACCCGCGGACAATCAAGCCGTCCACCACAACGAGATCCGAGGGTGCAATCTTGTTAGCTGCGACAATAACGTTGACTATATTGTTGTGGTAGGAATACTTTCTGGGCTTAGAAATCGCCCCATACATGTTCTTTAGTGCACAGGTGACGCCGACAAAATTATGCGTCTTCAGCTTTGGCACGTTAATGACCAGATCAGCGTTCAAAAGCTCCTCATTAAAAGGCAAAGTCAACTCGCCTCCCCCAACCTTAACCGTACGCTGAACAACACTTCCTTCGCTAAGATTCTTCAGGGCAACATGGCTTTTTTGACACAACTCATCGTAACCCAGGATGCTGAAGGCAAACTTTGTTTTCATCGCAGAAGCATCAGCCTCAGCCACAGTAATACTGATACCTTCGCCAAGTTTTTTCCTGAGGTATTTGATTACTGAGCAAACAACCCTGCCGTCAGTGGTTTCGCCTGTGGAAGCATTCCAGTAATAACACAAGTTCGGCTTAATCAAAACATTCCTAACGCCAGAAAAATCATAGCTCAAATCATCAAGCGTCCTCTCCACGGCAGCATCGATTTCTTCCTGTGAGAACGGCTGGTTCTTTACCGATGTAATTGCGACCTTTGCCATTTTACTTCGCTCCATTTTGGCGGTAAGCCGACTCGATTATCCGAATAACCTCCAGCTGCTTCTGCAGGGAAATCGGAAATTCCTCACCAGTCCTCAAGGCGTCAAAGAACAAGTCCATTATCGTGTAGAAAGATGAGTAATAGTAGGTGTAAGACAGGTAGCTGAGCCGTTTCATGGCGATTCGGCGCATGAGGTTGAGCACGCCCTCTTTGGCTGCATTCACACGCGGGTTGCCAGGAATATAGCGGTCTGTAGAGTCAAAACCAACCGTGCCATGCATGTTAATCCTGAAGTTGAAGTCGGGAAAAATAGATTTGGAAAACCAGCCCACATTCACCACACCAGTCGCATCGCCATTCTTAGATTTTAGCACAACCGTGCCAGCGTCCTCCACAGGCAAATTCAACTTGTACCCAAAAGAAGAATAAGCCACATCAAAATCGCCCAGCAACCAGCATAAAACATCAATCAAGTGATAGCCCAAATCCAGCAGTGCACCGCCACCGGCCAAATCCTTACTAAGCCACCACTCTGGAACAGGCACAGGCACAACCGCATGCGAAATAGGCCCATTCAAAACCAGCTCTGAAGTCGCGATTACGGTGTCGCCGATTTCCCCGCTCTCCAGCCTGCTTTTGAGTTTTTGCACGCAGGGGAAATACCGGTAATTCACCCCGACCATCATCCGAACATTCTCTTTCTCAACCTTCCCAACAATCTGCTGCGCTTCAGAGAAGTTCCGTGCAATCGGCTTGTCCAAGAAAATGTCCAAGCCCTTTTCCGCTGCACAAAAAACGCCTTCTTTCTTTAAGAAATTAGGCAGCGAAACAATCACAGCATCCAACTCTTCAGCATCAATCAACTTGCAGTAGTCATCGTAGGTTTTCATGTGGTATCTTTGGGCAAACTTGAGGTTTTTTGCACTTTTATCAGCTGCAGCCACAACTTCAACACCGTCCACACGCATGGCATTTAGCATATGGAGCTGTCCCATGTGGCCTAAACCAATGATTCCAACTCTAACCAAAACTTCACACACATCCAAAACAATCAAAAAATAAAGTGTAAACTAAACAAACAAAAAAATACTAAACTCCCAAGCTCTCTTAAAGCGTTAAGCTTTCAGCTAAAATCCTCTTCATAATGCCCAAGCCATGTCTAAGCTTAAGCTTCTTTTCACCCATACGGTTCCGATAATCAATAGGAACCTCAACAATTCGGTACCCTCGGCGTCCGACAAGGGAGTTCATTTCTGCCTCCACATCAAACCCTTTGCTTTTCGGTTTCCAACCGTCCAAAACTTCGCTGCGCACAACACGCAATCCAGACAGGGGATCACCAAGCTTAACTCCGTTCATAACTAACTGGGCAAACGCCAGCAGCTTGTTGCCTAAGTAAAAAGGGTTCGTAACTGACCTGCTGTCATTTACCTCGCCTTTGAAGCGGTTGCCTATAACCATGCCGACTTTGGGGTTTTGCTCTAAAATCTCAACCATCTTGGGCACATATTCAGCTGGGTACGTATAATCGGCGTCGGTGAAAACAACAAAGGGAACTTTGGAGCTTAAATTTCGGAATCCCTGAAACAGGGCGGCTCCTTTACCTTTGCCTTCTTGCAGCATGACATCTGCGCCCATGTTTTTAGCAATTTCAATGGTTCGGTCAACGCTGTTCCCGTCAACAACAACCAAATAAGGATTGTTCAGTATCCTTTGTAGTTCCCCAAGAGTTGGTCCTATCCCTTCTTCTTCATTGAGCGTTGCAATAACCACTGAGATGCTTGAATGAAAACCGTTCATAATCAAAATAGTCTCCAAAAAACTGCAGATTAACGATATTTTATATGCGGAAAAACAATCTTTTAAAGGCGTAAGGAATAAACATCCCGAACAAAAAACAATTCTTCTAGAGCTTTTACGCAAAGTTCTATGAGCAACAACCACTACCCCAACTCAGAGCAAAGGAAAGCAACCTTCTCAGCGACAAAACCAACATCCTCATCACTCAAACAGACATGCATCGGCAAAGTAATCGTTCGAGAAAGCACCCTCTCAGATGTCAACAGGCTACCATAAGAAGAAACGCCAAGTTTCCTGTAAACCAGTTGCAGATGGCAAGGCGGATAAAACACGTTGCCAGTTTCAACTCCGAACTCTTCAAACAGCAGCCGTGTGAATTCTGCCTTGTCCAGTTTGCTGTCTAAAATCAACGGGAACTTGTAGTAGCTACTTCTACAGCCTGATTGACACGTAATCGTACGAACCGTGTCGATTTTGCCCAGCGCTTTGTTGTAAGAATCCCCAATTTCGTTGCGTCTTGTAATAAATTCTTCTAAACGTTTTAGTTGAAAAATGCCCAAGACCCCCGAAATCTCGGGCAACATCATGTGCCTTCCTAAATAAGCAAAGTTGGTTTTGCCGACGCCTGAGCCATAAAAACTGAACCGACTAGCAAACTCGGTAAGCTCAGCGTCGTTTGTAACCAGCATGCCACCCTCACCAGTTGTCAAAACTTTGGTCGGAGTGAAAGCGAAAACAGCGGCGTCACCAAAACTTCCCGCCTTTTGATCACTAACCGTGGCGCCAATCGCGTGTGTTGCATCCTCAATGAGGAAAAGGTCATATTTCCTGCAGGTTTGGATTATTTTTTTCAGGTCAGGGTTCGGGAACCCCGCAATATGAGTTACAATAACTCCCCGAGTTTTTTCTGACAGGTTTTCTAGCAAGCTTTCGTGGTCCATGGAGAGGGTGTCTTCTTTGATGTCGGCAAAAACCACTTTTCCCCCAGCGAACGCCACGCTGTTTGGGACCGATATGAAACTGTTAGTGCAAACAACCACTTCGCCTCCCTCAACGCCATAGTAGTGAAGGGCTGTTTCAAGGGCGCTTGAATCAGAATCAAAAGCAACCGCGCTCTTCACGCCAACGTACTCTGCGACCATTTTTTCAAACAGGCTTACGTTTTTGCCATTCCTAAACTGGCCCTCCTCTAAAACTTCGCCTATTTTTCCCAATAGTTGACCTATGTCTTCTTTTGGAAAGAATGGTTTAGAGGAACGGATAAGTTTATTCAATTTATTTTTACATTGCTAAAAACTATAGTCTACCGTGAAAATGTGAAACGTCTCGTCAAGAATGGCATGTAGTACTTGCCAAATGTGCGAGCGGTAAAGTCTATGGAAGATAAATCCAAAGCTGAACGGCGCTGTTTTTCCGCTTATTGGTTTAAGAAAAAGCATGTTTCTTCGTTTGTACACAATCCAAGAATGGACACTTTCTCCATACAAGAGCTCATTAAACCAAGAAGGACATTGAAGATAGCCATGCCTTGAAACACGCTTCAATTCCCGAAACAGACTCCAGGGGTCACGAACATGCTCCACAAGATAATAGCTGGTTGTAAAATCAAACGCTTTATCCTTGAAAGGCAGAAAGTAACAGCTGCATAAAACAAAGGGTTTACCTTCAGTTACCAGACTCTTCATGCTTCTGTCTGCAACTGGTCGAACGTGAAGGTCACATAACACATCGGCATGAGGAAAAGGTTTTGCGCCACAAGCTATGTCAAGACACAGCAGAGAACCATTTGCCTTCAAACTTGCAAGCTCATAATACTTTATTTTTCCAATCTTGAAGCGGTCAAGTTCTGATTTACGAATGGGAAAACGTTGAAGTATTCTACCATTTTTTTGAGCGCCAACTTTTTTTTCTCTTTTAACCATTAATAACACTGTAAACTAAGAGTTAAAGTGACAGCTCTTCGATGCATGAAACAAGGGCATCTAGAATATACTCAACGTTTTCTTTTGTTACGCCATAATGCAATGGCAAGCATAATACTTGTTTAAGAACCTGTTCAGCAACTGGAAAGTCACCTTCTTTGGTTCCAAAAGTTTCCATATAGAAAGGATGCAAGTGGCAAGGCGGATAGTAAACATGCCCTGGTTCAACTCCGAATTTTTCCTTAAGCAAATAACCCAGTTTCACCCGGTCAAGCCTATCTGCAAGTTTAACTGGATACTTGTAGTAACTGTGCCTAAAGTTTTCTGGTGTTTTGAAAAGTGTAATGCCTTCAACGTTGGCTAAGGCTGATTCATACCAGCTCGCAACTTCGTTACGCTTGTTTAGGAAAACTTCAAGGTTCTCAAGCTGATGCTTACCAACAGCAGCCTCCATCTCGTTCAATACCCAATTATTCCCCAACATGACCGCTCGTTTCTCAACGTTTTGCCCATAACTTCTCCTACAGCGTGCCTCTTCAGCCAGTTGCTCATTGTTTGTAATCAGCATACCGCCTTCACAAGAAGTCATAACCTTAGTTGGATAGAAAGAGAAACAGCCTGAATCTCCAAACGTTCCAGCCTTTCGCCCATCCATCATTGCACCATGAGCGTGTGCACAATCCTCCAAAAGAAAAAGACCCTTTTCATCACAGAACTGCTTGAGTTCATTAATCTGCGGGCAAACCAAGCCAGCAATATGCACAACAATCACTCCAGCAGTTTTTGAAGTCACCTTTCTTTTAAAATCATCAACATCTATACTCAGCGTATCGGCATTCATTTCTGCAAAAACAGGTTTGCCGCCAGCAAAAATAACAGAGTTTGGAGTCGCAATGAAAGTATTTGTTGGAACAATGACTTCTCGACCGTTTAGCCCAAAATGCCTCAGGGAAATCTCAAGCGCAGCCGTGCAACAGCTAACCGCGACAGCATACTTCACATGGTTGTATTCAGCGAATTTTCTTTCAAATTCTTGAACATAAGGTCCATCAATTAACCTGCCACTTGTCAGCACTAACCGAATATCCTTCAGAATATTATCCACGCTGCTTTCAGAAAAATATGGCAACGAACCAAAAATATCCATAAATTTTTCCTCCTTACTTATTGAGAATTAACTGTAAGTTTTTTGCCCGCACAAAAAAGAAAATCAACCACGGAGAGATTCGGAACAAAACCCTCGTGTGTTTGATTGTAAAGCGGATGCTTAAACTCTTGGAAAATCAACTGGATATTTTCTTCTTCAAACCGCTTACAATCAATGTATTCTCGACCGCCATTTCCAGCAAGCTGCACATCGGCGCCAACCTTTTTGCATTGGGCAATTATTAGCTCACTCTTTTTTCCTTTAGCGCCTAAGGATGAGCTCATTATTAGGGGTGTTTTGATTTCCAAGAAACCCATTATACCTTTAATTAGATGCATGTTAAGGTCGATAAGCATGGTCCAACTGCTACTATACGTGTCTTCAAAAAAACCGCAGTAATCGTTCCAGAAAGGGGTTTTACAGTAACTGTGTTTTAACGTTAACCAGTGACGCTGCCTCCAATTTGGTTCTGCTTTATTGGCTATTTTAACTTCATTGATTAATAATGGCTTATTAGCGTGCTCTACGGGAACGCTAAGCCACCTAACTCCATCAGGCGTCATAATTTTGTTTCGGTTTGTAAATCCTTGACGTTCAAACTGAACATCATCTTCGATTATGAAAACGTCAGAACGCTTAATCTTATCAAAGAAGCCCAGCCAAGGCAAATAGTTAGGCTGATGCCCAGAAACAATCATGAAGCCAAACCTCAAAAAGGTTTTTCCACATACCTAACGACCTCAAAAGCCTCGGCGGCAGGAAGACTAACTTGACTTCCCCTAAACGAAGCCAAGTTAACCATCGACTCATAAGTTATGTAACGTTTCGACTTCTGAGAGAAATGGCATTTTAGCGCAGTCCACTTATCATTAACACAATTAGTAATATCAACAAAATATGTCGGCGAGAAAGCCGGAGTAACTCTAGGAGTCTCATAAGCCAACAACCGTGGAGCATTCCTAAAAGCAGAAACCGACAGCCAACCCACTTGACGATGGTCCTGGTGTATGTCGTTAACGGTATGGGTTAGAATTGTCTCTGGCTTATTGGCCACGTAGAAAGCCTCAAGAAAATCAATCGCTTGCCGTGAACATGGAATTTCTGTATCGGGAAAATCTCCAAAGTAGACTTCCTTAACACCCAGCAGTGATAACGCTTCTATACTTTCCTTTGGCCTAACTTCGGGATTCCCACTATGCTCACCTTTAGAAAGAAACACAGCAATCACTTTTTTCCCAAGCTTAGAAGCAACACTAAGAGTGCCTCCACAGCCTAGTTCTATGTCGTCAGGATGCGCCCCAACCGCAAGAATAACTTCGGATTTTAAAACCAAACAAACACCACCATGACTGAATTTCAATCACTAAATTAACAAAAGCAAGTTACACATTCAACTTAAGTCGCAGACTTATATAACGTTGGTGGTACTGAAAATCTCCCTTATCATCATCGAAAATCCAAAGTTCAAAAAAAAGGTAACCATAGAAACCATCATTTTTAGTATCCCAATCTATAACGGTATCCACTTCTAAAGGAGCACCATTAATCACAATACGCTCCATGTTTAACTTGGAGACATTCTCGTCAAGCTCATAGTAAAACGCGACATCAATTGGCAACTCTAAATTTTCCCCGTCGGCAGCAAAAAATCTCAGGTTAGCAAGAGCGGATTGATAACTAGGCGTTTTCGCAAAACTGTCAGGAGATGACTGTGATTGATTACGAAACTTTATCTTAATAACATAATACGAGCAGTTACCTAACTGGTTACCAACGTCAAGATACAAACGATGGTTTTCCCCAATCTTAACGTTAAAAGGGTAAGTGGCATTATGATAAGCCCCAAGAACGGAAAATTCCGTAAGATGCTCAGTTTGCGGGGCCACCAAAAGTTTCTGTATGGCAGGAGAAGCAACCAGTAACGCCAAAACAGCGGTGACGACAAGCAGAAAAACTCTATACGGCTGAAGATCCATTCGAGCCCAACCTTTCTTTTCTTTTCAAAACAACCCAAGCAGCTATGCCGCCGCTCAAAATGCCTATGGAAGCCAACAGAGATAAAGTCAGTGTTACGAATTCTTGAGTGCCAGCATTGATGGCGGTTTGCCTTAAATCTTGGGCCTGAGAAATTAGGTTACTAAGCTTACTCCTGCTTTGGCGAGCATAATCATCAGCTAAAGAGTATTCTTTTACCGAGTAAGCCAACTCCGCTTCCGACAGCAACAGCCCGGCTTCGTTAAGCGTAACCATCAGCGTGCCTATGTCTGCACCCTCTGCCTCTGCCTCTTTCACCGCAAGGTAACAATCCTTAATCAGGTTTTTCGCTGAGGAAATTTGTGATTCAGCAGACCCCTGACTGGCTAGAGCAGCTGGGAAGGATACGAAGTTTGCTAAAATCATGACTGCAAACAAGACAGGAAATAAGGTTTTGAGTCTCAAGGGTTCTTCGCCAACAAACATTGGTTATTGAGTGGTAGACTGAGATATGCTCTCTTTGACGGGACACAGCTCTTCTAAAATTTTCCTTTTCGTCGAAACATCATTGAGACGTTTCTCCACGCTTTTATTGCATCGATAGTATTCTTTGTAAGCATCCAAGTACTCTTGACCCTTCCCCGTCAACATATAACATTGGTTATCATCATCAAACCTAACTAAAGCCGCATGCAAAATCTCATTTAAGTACCTCTGCAGAACCTTGTAACTTAAATTAGCCTGGTACATAATTTGCGTTTTCTTTGCGTCTCGACTGGCAACATGCAAAATATCCGCTATAATGTCAAGTCTATCTCTATAATTAACCAAGCTTTTCTCCTCAAAAAAGTCGAATGCAATTAACCTATTTGTGAAGCCAGCCTCTTCCGCCTTTCTTAAGCTGCTGTTTTTCCGTTTTCTCCTCCAAGTAGCCTTCAGCAAGAGTTTTCTTTTTCAACTTGCCATTTGTAATATTACTCTTAACGAATTTGGTCCAGCCGCCGACGTGGGGAGCTGGCGGGATGTATCTTTCAGCGTTTAGAACTTTGTGTTGTTCGAGGATTTCTTTGAAGTTTAAGGCTTTAAAGTCTCGGGTGGCGTGGATTACTGTCCCTTTATCAATGAATAAGGGAGTGTAGTCTTGAATGGCTATGCCTTCTGCTCTAACTTTGTCATCGACTCTTTCTCGCCAGAGTCGTTTCCATTCCGTCTTTAGTCTATTGACAAATTCGTTTTGGTTTATGGTCAAGTCTAGAATATCCCTCCATGGCAGAAGCGGATGAGAAAAATTTTTGTTTAGATTAAAAAACCGAGCGTGAGGCTTTTCCTCGCTAGTTATTGTCTCAGTCGACTTATTTAAAGTGAGAGGATAATTTGTTCTGGTTTTATATAGTAATGATGCGTTTTTTCTGGTTTTTTTGCTGGTTGTTGATGGATTTTTGTTGTGCTTTTCATAGAACTTGTGTGTTGTTGTGTCTGTTTGTGGTTTTTGTCGGTGTTATTTGTTTTGTTTTTGGGGTTCTTAAAGGTTTAGCTGTTGGTTGGTTGAATGTTTAAATTGTGCTTTGTGTATAGGTTTTTGAGGTGTTTTGAATTGGCGAGTTCTGTTTCGGCTGGGGATATCGCTGTCAAGAGTTTTAGTTCTGTTAATGAGAATGATAGTTTGTCGAGGTGTTTGGAGGCTTTTAAGGTTGGTATGCCTCCTGTTGTTGCTGTTTTGGATGATCGGGGCAGGTATGTGGGGATGGTTAGTCGGCGGTCGGTTTTGCGGTCGCGGCTTGACCATGCTGTGGCGAAGGTTCGGAGTTTGATGGTTGCTGCGCCTGTTGTTGGTTTGGGTGATTCTTTGGGGCGTTTGGCTGGTTTGATGATTGGAAGTGGGATGAGGCAGTTACCTGTTTTTGATCGGGGTAAGATTGTGGGTTTTGTCACGGATGAGGGTGTGATTCATGCTGCTGTTGGCGGTGAGTTTGGTAGTGGCCATGTTGATGGCGTGATGACTCGTGCGCCGCATACGGTTGAAGTTGGCCGTTCGGTTGGTTTTGTTTTGAGTTTGATGCGGGAGTTTGGCGTTTCGCATGTACCTGTTTTGGATGGCGGGCGTTTGGTGGGGATGGTTAGTGTTGCGGATATCTTGGAGAATGTGTTTTGGCGGCAGAGGCGTCAGACGGTTGGTGACATTGCGGGTGAGAAGATTGAGACGCTTAATGTTGCGGTGGAGGGAATTATGAGCCGGCCTGTGATTACTGTTGGGCCTGGTGCGACGCT
>QYYE01000043.1 GCA_003589585.1 Candidatus Bathyarchaeota archaeon | reverse complement strand
AAAGATTAGCAAGCTGCTCTTGTTTTTTTGCAGCCAAGTTACTTTCTTCTTAAACCATTCCATTCAATACCAGTCTTTTCGGCTGCTATATATCGCTAAGTTGTCTTAAATTTTTCCAAAAAAAGGCTTGAAAGCTAATTTACTTTCAAAAATTTCGATTGACAGAAATCAAATGCTACTGCATTTGTCTCTCACTGTATTCTCTGAATGTGAGAAGCCTAGACCTTACACGATTATAGCCTCTGTCGGCAACTATCAGCGTTTTCGGTCCTCCCTGATAAGTGCTACTTCCTGCTCTCTTGATGTTTTTCTATAGTTTTTCACTTGAAGTTCCCCTAACTCGATGAGCAACTCCTCAGTTCTTTTAACATTCGATTGTTTTTTCTGAGCATGTGGCACAACTTGACATAGGCATAACTGCTTAATTGTTAACAAAATGAAAACTTGGCGGGCCCGACGGGAATTGAACCCGCGACCTACGGATTAAGAGTCCGCCGCTCTGGCCTGACTGAGCTACGGGCCCGCATGGCTTGCTTTTGAAGTAGGTTTCATTGAGAAATATAGAGCTTACGGTTTTGTTGTTGCAGCTTGATGCAGACAAGACTAATAATGCAGCCTGCCTTTAGTTATTTGGAGCGGTTTTTATGGCAAACTCACTAGGTGAAGTTTTCCTGCTGAAAACAACGGACAGGGCAACAGGCGTCCTAGCCCTACTCAGCCAGTTCGGTCTCGACGAGTATGCTGGCAAGCGTGTGGCTTTGAAAGCTAACTATAACAGTGCAGACCCGTTCCCAGCCTCAACCCATCTTGACACCCTCAGAGCCATAATTGAAACCCTAAAAAACGCAAACGCAGCCGAGATTACTTTGGCTGAGCGTAGCGGCATGGGCGACACGGAACGGGTTTTGGAGCAGATGGGCGTTTTCGGCTTAGCAAGAGAGTTGGGCTTCAACGCCATCGTCTTGGATGATGTGGGTAAAGAGGACTGGCTAAAATTCGATAGAAAAGACACCCATTGGCTCAGGGGCTTTTACATTGCTAAAGTCTTTCACGACGCTGACAAAGTTATCAACACCTGCTGCCTAAAAACCCACAGGTTCGGCGGCCACTTCACCCTCTCGCTAAAGAACTCCGTCGGCTTGGTCGCTAAAAGGGTTCCAGGCGGCATCTACGATTACATGTGGGAACTACACGGATCACCGTTCCAGCGGCAAATGATAGCCGAAATAAACAACCACTACAACGTCGACATTGTTCTCATGGACGGGATAAAAGCCTTTGTGACAGGCGGACCAGAACAGGGCACAGTGGTTGATCCTAACCTTTTGCTTGCAAGCCGTGACAGGGTGGCAATAGATGCGGTGGGGATAGCGATTTTGAAAATGTACGGTGCAAAGGGGAAAGTCGGAGAAGCGGATGTATTTGAGCAAGACCAACTGCGAAGAGCCGCAGAACTAGGTTTTGGAGCAAAATCTGCTGAGGAAATACAGTTAACGCCCTTAAATGATGAAAGCCGAAGTGATGCTGAGAAGATAGAGCAGGTTCTCAAAGCTCAAGTTGCAGTGCACTAAAACGCCATGAGTATATCTGGTTTATCGCTGGCTATGCCGTCAACGCCCTTCTTAACGTACTCTTCAACTTCTTGAGGAGTGTTTACTGTCCAGACAATGAGTTTTAGACCATTCTCGTGTGCTTTCTTTACGTTGGCTGAATGTGTGAACCTGTAGAGCGCAAGAAGATAGTTAGCTTTGAGTTCAACCGCGGCGTTAACAGGGTTCCTGTGCTTAGCATAAATCAAGCCCGTATCTATGTCCTTGTCTAGTTCACGCACTTTCCTCAGAGCGTCTTCAAGGAAACTAACGATAACAACGTTTTTCTCCAAGCCCCGCTCACGAACAATGGAAAGCACTGCCTCTTCAGTGCCTGCTTCTTTGAGTTCTATGAGCACTTTAACTTTCTTATCCAGAAAATCCAGTGCTTCCTGCAAAGTCGGAATCTTCTCATCCGCCTCAGTGTTGAACCCTTTGATTTCATCAAGCGTTAGCTCGTTGACTAAGCCTTTGCCGTCGGTTGTCCGCTTAACATCGGCATCATGGATCACTATAAGCTGGTTGTCCTTGGTTCTTCTCACATCCAGTTCAACTGCGTCTACGCCGATTTCTAGGGCTTTCCTAAAACTCGAAAGTGTATTCTCAGGCGCGTAAGCTTTAGCGCCTCGGTGACCAATACGCAGCATAAACAAAACTGTAGATAATCCAAGAATAATATCTTTACTTGTTTGTTTGCTCATAAAGTGAAAAATAAAAGTGGACCTAAGCATTTGGATAGGTCCTCTTGGAACCTGCTTACTATTAAACGGCTCTGTCGTTGAAGCAAAAGTGCTCCACTGGTTTGCCTGTTGCTAGGGTGTATTCCTTGTATACTTGACATGAGTTGCATATGCCGGCTTTGCTTTGGTTAATGTCTTGCAGGCAGAGAAAAATAACAAAAAAGAATATTTTACTGTCAAATAACAATAAACACATTCATCAATTGTAAGGCTATTTCCATGGCGCTTGTTCATCATTCGTGTTCATGGCGATATCAAATAACCCTGCCTTATAGTCGTTCGCTTTGGCAGCTGAGTTCCACATGCTTTCAAAATAATTTTTGGATAACGCGATAAGGCTGGGATTGTTGGACCATAAAGCAGAAGTCTCTAAATTCCCCGTTGCAGAAGTTATAATCATCACTTCTTTCCCATCAAACATTAAAAGCAGAGCTGGAGGCTGCTTGTTGACAAACCTAATCATTGCTCCTGCCCTCCTCTCAACAGTCATGATCTCTTCCATGCGAGTGTTAATTAAAGTCGGCTTTTCAGTAACCACTCGAATCCTTACACCCCTCTTCAGGGCTTGCAGTCGAGCATCAAAAAACTCAAAAACTGCCCGAGGAAACCGTTTTCTCGAAGAAACGATGTCAAGACTAACCTGAGTTGCGCTGGTGGCACTGTTTATTTTTTGAACAACCGCATCTCTTCCAGGAACCAGAACAAATTCGGCTTCCATGTCCTCAAAAGTTAGTTCCTTTGTGCAAAAAGCTTCCTCTGAGATCTTTCTTGCTTTTTCAATCAGTTCATCATGCTTGGCAATCCTGTTTTTTATCAAAATTGATATACCCGTCTTTAGCGGAGTCGCCTTGAACATAGTTGGTGCAGTTATGGTTTTCTCTACAAAGCCATCCTCCTGAAGAGCAGGTAATATTCGATAAACATCCTGCCGGGTAATGTTCGTTATTTTTGAAATCTCCTTAACTGTCAACGGTCGCTCGGAACGCAGAAGGGCAACGTAGATCCTGGCCTGGTTAAGCGTAAGACCGAGTTCAGTTAAAGTTTCTATGGCCTCCATGGTCTCAGCTTACGGACAATTTGACTCTCCTATGTTAATATTTTCCCAAATCTCTACAAAAATAAGCCTGTTGGTGTTAGCAAACACTTGTCCTATGTTAAATGTTTCTAATTTAGTAATAATTTGGGCGATTAGATGAGCGAAAAAAATTCCGCTTGGCATTACCCGCTTAACCTTGTATTAAACGGGTGCTTTCAACTAAAAAACGGTTCTTCAACGAGCCAAAGTCACCATGGGTAGGACTGCACAAGTATGGGATTCTTCTCAACAGACATTCACGGGTTAACTGCAGCCCTGCAAGCAAAAAGTAAATCTGCAAAGATTACGAGTGCCCTCAATACTATTCGCTCACAAGGATTTCCCTACTATGCGCACAATTACTTCAACAAGTTTCTCAAAAAAACCTTCATGATTCAAAAACAACGCTTAAAAATCAACGATAACACATGGAAAACAATTAACTTTGAAGCCCTAAACCTTCATGGCACAGCAAAAATACGGCTAAACCCTCAAGACACTGGTTTCTCAAAAGAATTCAGCGTTTATGGTTTCCGCGAACCATTGAACTCTTTCGCCCTGTTTTGCCATGTAGCAAAGAAAAAGCCTGTAGTTTTAGACATTGGCGGAAACCTAGGATACTTTTCACTTATTGAGCTTCAAGCAGGAGCCAAACAAGTCATTGCAGTGGAACCAGTTCCATCAACCTTTAACCTGCTTGCCAAAAACTTGGAAAATTACAAAGAAGCAGAAGTTCTGAACATTGCAATCTCAGACACCCAGGGAACCCTCAAACTGTACGTTTCGACCAACCATAACGTTACTTATTCATCTAGACAACTTCTTGCTGACACAGGCAACAAGTTAGCGTACGCAATTGATGTCAGGGCAGAAACACTCCAGAGCATGGCACAAAAGTATCCGATAAGCATGGTTAGAATGGATGTAGAAGGACATGAATACCAAATACTAGCCCAAGAAGTCCCTGCCCAAATTGACAGCATAAGCATAGAACTGCATGTTCTGCCTCCCTATGACAAAAAACAGGCGGTGAAGCTACTCCGCCATCTGAGTAGCCAAAACTTCAATGCAAAGATTGCCATCAACGAAATGAACTACCCATACTATCCTCTCATACAAAAAATAGGGTTAAAAAGCGCCTACAAAATGGCAACAGCATTTGGTAAACAAACAATTATACGACCCTGCATCCAAGTTAACCCTTCTTTCAACGACCTAGTGGACCGAATTCCAGAAAGAGGCAATATACACTTACTGTTAGAACGATAAAAAAGCCCGACGCATATTCAACCGACTTATCAGCCGTTTGGTTTTAGACCCCGAACAATTGCCTCTACAAAATCGCCGGCGATACTGTGACCTGGATCAAGTTGAGGATTGTAAATTGTAATATCCAGACCCACAAGCGATTTTGATCGCCAGACTGTCCGCAACATTGCTGTCAACTCGTCCCAAGAAAAACCGTCAGGCTGACGATAATCAACCGCCGGCATAACAGAGTCCGAGAGCACGTCAGCATCAAGATGAAGCCAAAAACCACCAAGCTCCTCACGACCCAAATATTCCATCGCTTGCAAAGCAGCATTTGCCACACCTTGACGTCTAACTGCAACCAAATCCAGCGCCAGCATCGATTGTGGAAGAGGTTGACTTCCATACTCACGTTGCTCCGCTAAATCCCGAAAACCAAAAACGACAACATCCTCATCTAGCACAAGCCGCTCATAACCCTCAAACTTAGTAAGCAAAGCAGGTCCCCTTCCAGTGGCAAACGCAAGGTTACTGGAGGCAACTTCCCCGTTAATGTTTGCTTCAGGCTGATAGAAATCCGAGTGTCCGTCAACAAAAAAGAGGCCGAAACGACCACGCCGCCGTAAAGCCAACAGGTTACCTAGCACAATCGAGCAATCGCCACCCAGAACCAAAGGAAACTCTCCTTCATCCAACACTTCGCCAACAACATCAGCCAGCATCACCGAATACCTGGCAATAGATTCAAGATTAAGCAACCCCGTCTCTGGGTCCCGCCTTTCATCATAAGGCAATGGCTTAACTCTTCCAGCAAGCCGAGAAGACAATCGAGTGGCAAGCCCCGCAGAAAGCAACACTTCTGGCAACTTATCAACCCCTGTATCCTTTAAACCAAGATTGGAAGGAGCCTCAATATATGGCAATCACTTGTTTACCGTATGGAACAATGCTTTAATTAAACCTCAAAAAGCAATACGAAAAACGGTGCCTAAAACAGCAATATAAATGAATCGTTGCGGAAAACGGGGGCTGTGGACACCTAAGAGTGCCAGAGTTTAGCTATGCTTTTTTGGTTAGCACCAGATTCTCCTTGTCAAAGGCGTACTCGCTGAACCTTTGGATGTAGTAGAGTCTCAAGTATTCTCCTGCAAACCGGGGCTGGAACGGAAGGTCTCTAGGTAAAAGCCTGTTTTTCTGCTTCAATTGCTCCTCAATGGCTGCTTCAGCCAATGGATAGTTAAGCAGGAACTCTTTGCGCTCGCTGTACACAGCTAATGTCTGCACTGACTCATCCACATAAGACAGATACTTTGGCATGTTCTCCATAATCTGGTTAATCTTGTACTTAGACGGATTTGAGAGAACTTCGGTTGCTTGCTTTAGCCTTTCCCGTAGTGTGTCGTTTTTCTCCCACAAATAATCCTCTGTTGGCAGTAGCTGCCGAATCGCTTCCTCTTCACTAACCAACTGCATATGAAGCGTTGACAGCACATCTCCGGAAATATCCAAGAAAGCCTGCAAATCACCTTTCAAGCTAATAACATCCAAAACGTTAAGCTGCTTTTTCTCTGCTTTAACATCAACAGCCGCCTTCATTGCCTCAGCTCTCTTCACATAATCCATGACCTTTGGCATGCTCTCCCCGAAAACCGCCGGCAAAACCTTGCTCTGATTACCCAAGTTAGCTATAGGGGACAGGGAACTGTGAAGGTATTTCATTGATGAGGCAATTTCAGCACCGTATTGTTTCTTCCAGTTATTCAACGCATTATACAACGCTTCTATAGCAATCCATGGAGCTTCCTTCGCCTCCAGCTTTTCCTTGGCAAACTCTATGGCTCGGCTCTTTTCTGGAAGGCTTGGATCGTACAGGGGTCTGATGATGCCGTAAACTGGCTCAGCCACCGCTATTACTTCCCTAGCGACAATTCGGCCTTCTTCAAGTGCACGTTTTATGGCTTCAACTCGCGCTTCCAAAGTTAGCTCTTGCTGATACTCGGCTTTAAAGTCTGATTTGGTTTCAAAGCCGTTTTCCTTGAGTTTTCCTGTCCAGTTGGAGTATTCACAGTTAGCGAAAATTTGAAACTCGCTCAATATAGTATTTAGCTCTAATTCTAAAGCGTCAATATCGTTGCCTATTTTACTGAGTTCGGTGAACTTTTGGTCTAACTCGGATTCTTCATAATACCGCAACGTAAGCTTGCTCTGCATGTCTTCAAGCGCATCTTTTAGAACCAGCATTTTGCCCTCTGGCGAGTTCACAGCCACCGGAATATTCTCTTTGACAACATTGAGTTGCTCCTCAAAAGCTTTCAATCTAGCCATCAGCTGCTCTGTTTTAGCAATAATTTCCTGAATTGTCGCACTTTTCTTAGGAGTATACTCCATAAAAGCCACTGGAAGCGTAAGCAGAAACGTTGCCAAAATCCCCAGCACCATAGTTCCCGCATCGACATCAGCCCTAAACGCTAATGGAACCTGCAGAGCACTCAAGAAGATAAAGAACAGTGCCGCGGCAACAGTAGCGGTGAAACATGGAAACAGCCTGTCGCCATTACCAATCAGACCCTCAGAAACCAGAACTCTGGTGAAGAAAATTAGCGCCAAAGCAAGCCCAACCACTATGACAACAAACATCAGTATGCCGGGAACAGAGTCAAGATACTGCGTCACGGCATCCCCAATGGTGCGTCCGTGCCAATCAGGAATCCAAGTTAGTTGACCAGTGATGTCGTAGATGACTTTGGATGTGTCATATAATCGAAACTGGCTCATCGCAATGTTAAGATCCTCAAAAATCTGGTTTAGAGAGACAAAAAGAGGAGGACTTGAACCAGCTTCAAGCCACCATTCAGTCCTGACAATCGGTTCAACAACATACTTGAAGTACTGAACTATCTGCAGAGGAACTGAAATTAGGACATAATAAACAACCGACAGAATCACCTGCTTTTTGAAGAACACCGCTGATGCGAAGAGCAGTGGAATAGCCAAAAAAACTGTCGGTTCAAAGAAAAGCATTGTAACTGCTAAAATGCCCAAATCGATGGCAAGAGCACTCTTGTAACGGCGGAAAATTAAGGGCAACCCGATAAACAAAGTTATAGTGGTGACGACGAATGCTACCCGAAACGGCGTGTCCCCAAGGAATGAAATGAAGTATAACTCAGCCAAATGGTAAAGCAAACCAATCCCGATAATAGCGCCGCCAACAGGCATCCCGAAACGAGGCTTCGTATAAGTTACAAACGCCACCAAAAACGCCAGCAGAAGGGGCAAGGGTTGAGGGAAAAGTGGTAGAAAGGACATGCCCAAAGCCATAGCAACCAGTGTCACTATGAAAGTGATCATTTTGAGCGTTGGCGACTCAAGGCTGCGTTCCTGCTCTTCCTTTTCCTTTCTTTTTTGTTTCTGCTTCTTATACCAAGAGCTTACACCAGAAATCTTCAAGGAAGGCTTCTTCAATCAATCAACCTAAAACCTTATTTTATGTAAACTCCTCTTAAAGCTTATGTAGGTACCTCTAAATGAAGGATGGCAAAAAAGCTTTTAACGTGCTAGCAAGCGTTGAAAAGCATATAGAAGCATTAAAGCCGCTACTACCCAGACAAGCCATAGTTTGCATCGGAGAATACCCTATAAAGCTCCTCTTGCAAGAGCCTTTCATCAGCAAAATCGAAGGCACGCTGCCTGTTCTCATAGAAAAATCAAGCGATGACTTATACAAATGGGTTCCAGCAAACTTTAATCCATACTTGATTTTGGGTTTTGAGGACGCAAAGACAGATACCCACTTCTGGTACAACGCCATGCCGTATATTTCCAAAGACGACACGTTGATTGAAAGCTTAAAGAAAAAATCCATCGAACCGCTCCAAGGAACCATGCTGGTTGCGTCAGTTTGGGACGGAATCGGCAGCGCATCCCTGCCAACCTTAACAGGAAAACTAAAAGCCTCAAACATACGTTCGCTTGCAATAGCCATCCTGCCTTCGAAAGTGCAGCCTGCAGATGCGCACTTTAACGCCTTTGCCTCGCTCAAAACTTGCTCTGCAATTGACGGCTCGACGATGGTTCCTGTTGAACGTGATTATCTTGAGGGCTATGAGGGTGTTGACCGGAAGGGTTCTCTCATAAAAGGCAATGCAGTTTTGAATTACCTTATCAATTTCTTGCTGGGCAAAGAGACGTTTGTGGCGGAAATCTCTGAACTGTCAAGAATATTTAACGCCAAAATGTTCACGCCGTTGCTTGTTTCTGGCGCAAGCTACAGGATTTTCGGGTCACTGGAAAACATGCTAAACACCGCACTGCTAAAACCCCTCTTACCCTTTGACTTGTCAAGTTCCGAAGTGCTTTACGTTCTTTTCCGTATGCCTTCAGGATTAAAGGATAAGCTTCCGCGGGCAAAGATGGAGTTAGCAATAGCAAACTGGTTCAAAGACAAAGCAAGCCTCAAATCAATCTACATAACCGAGCCTATCTATGTGGATGACCAAAACGACCGCGTGGACATTGCTGTCTTTATCGGCGGTTTCGGCACTAAAGAGATGTTCTCTGAGTATGAGAGGAAAATCAAATCTCTGAAAGATCAGGCTGTCGCAAAAGGCTATATGACCGATGATTGGCAGGTCGTTGAGGAAAAACCAGCTGAAACAGCAATTGATACTATCTCTGAGTCAAGCATAGAAGAAGAAATTCCTCTGTTAGAGAACGAGCCTAAGGCAGAAGAAGTCAAAAGTATTGTCGAAGCTGAAAAGGTTGAAGAAGTGAAGGCAGAGAAATCAAAGAAGCCCAATCGGAAAACTGTCGCCAAACCAAAAAAAGCGGTAAAGCAAAAAAGGCAAAAAGTGATTGAGAAGAAGCAGAAAGCTTCTTCAGCCTAAGCCGGCTTTTTATTGTTGCCAGAATTGCTGACGTTGTTGTTGACATAGGTGCCGTTGTTGCCGTTTATGTCTTTGATGATCTGTCTTGCGGCAACTCCGTGCTCAATTAGGTACGAGCGGGAAAGGTGCCTTTCGAACTCGTTTGATTTGCTATAGAGCAGTTGCATTTCATCGTATGCTTCAAGGTCCTCGGGTTTTCCTCGACCGCCCACAACCAGCATTCTTGTTGTCCATGGGTCACGAGACTCAATCAAACGCACGGTTATAGTTCTTGACACTTCGCTTGTTACGTACCCTGCCAGTGCAGTGTATATCTCTTGCGAAAGGTCTTCGCTCCATAGGTTTGGCGGAGTTTGTATGGTTACCCAAAGGTAGTCTGTCTTGTAGATTGGTTTGTAGCCCATGACGCTTGGTGTCTTGAAGACTCTGATTATGCTTTTTATGTAGTCTTTGAAGTGGTCCATGTCAAGAATTTCTTTAAAGATAACATCTCGAGTAAGGGATTCCTCTTGCTCGGTTAATATCTTGAATATAATCTTCATTTGCTCGCTATCAGTTAGGTCAGCTGACTTTTCAAAGTAATTCTTTGGAGCGACAATGCTGGCAATCTTTTCGTCGTATTCTCTGCGTAAGTCTACTATTTTGTTTAGTCGTTTGCGGTATTCAGAGGTAAGTTCAAACCGTTTAGCCAAGCGCTCATACAGTTTTATGGTGTTATCGATTTTGCAGAGATTATCTATCGCTAAAGCCTCTTCTTCCTCAATTCTCTTCAGACCCCGCTCTAGCTCCATAAGCTGCTCTCGGGCATACCGTTTGCTGCTAAGGAATTTCCTGACTTGTTTTTCCATCTTGGACTTGTCGAATTCTTTCCGTTTTTTGCTTTCTTGAACCCTTATGACTTCGTTGTCAAAGTCGCCTCTCTTATGCATGCGTTTTTCCAAGATTTCGTTTATGTAGGTTAGGTGTTCGTCAATCATTTTTGACTCGTCAAAGGGTGTTCTAAGCATTAACTGAATTACAAGGTAGACTGTAGCAAGCTCTGATTGGATGTCTTTTAGCTCTTCTAGTTCACACCTGCTGTCGGGTAAAACTTCATAGTACCTGATTAATGCTTCAATCAAGTAGCGGGTTTCATCATAGAACTTGAGGACATTAAGCGTTTTCTCAGCAATTTCTGATAGATTAACAAAGTCCTCTAGTAGCTTCTTTTGCCTAACTGTAAAGACTTGTGAGCTTGGAATTAACTGTTTTAGGCGCTCAAGAATAACGGCTTTTCTCTCAGAGAAATCCAGATGTGTCTTAGTAAAGTTGGTGAGCAAAACCTCCAAGTTGTCTAGTTTTCTGGAGCTGTCTTTTTTGAGGGTTAAGTTGATTATGGCATCTTCTATGGGTCCTGTTTTGCCCATCAGTTTTACAGTGGATAGGAACCTTGTTATCTCGGCTAACCAGTTTTTGACTTGTATCTCGATGCCTTTAACGTGCAGTGTTAAGTCGTCTTCAAGGCGGGGATTGCTGGTTATAATCCCTTTCAGCTTTTCGTCAAACTTGTCGATGTCAAAGGTGCCTGTTTTTATTAGATAGTTCTTGTAGAGTTCTCTTGCAACGTCGCTGTTAACGGTGATAACATCGTTCATTTCGTTGAGAATCGCCAGTTTCTCTCTTCGCATGTCTTGCATTAGCTGAAGGCTTTCGAAGTTAAGCTTGAAAGCTATAATATAGTCCTCGACTGGATAAACAACTTTAACCATGCCCAGTGTGTGTGCAGAATTAGTGGTTAAGCCCACTTCAGTGCCTATTCCGCCTAAAAGGTCAGCTAAGTCAAAGTCCATCAGGACATAAAGCATGTCTACGACCATTTCATCCATTTCTTTGCGGGCGGTAACAATGTTGCCTACTTTGGAGAAAGCCGGCAGCAGAGGCAGGTAAACCAGAGCGTTTAGGGGATTTCTGTATGTGTCACCGAAGGCTTTGCAGACCTGTTCATTGTAATCTTTATTCAGTAACAGCGATAGCTCATTCATGGCAACAAAAGCTGAGCATCCTTTCGCAGGCGGGTCATCTCCACCGCAAGGAGTAATTACAAACGCTATAATTGGCACGCCAGAACCTAAAACCCTTCGCAAGTGCCTGGCGAAGTCAAAGAACACGCCGCTTCCAGTGCCACCGCCCAGTCCATAAATCAAAACCACGGTTGGCGTTACAATGTTTGAGAGGGCTTGTTCCTTGAAGACGTTTATACAGTTTCTGATTATCCCAAGTTGATAGTAGTTTAAGGCGTAAATTGCCTTTGCCAACGCTCGCCTTCTGCCTGCACCGCCAGCCATGGGAGGAATAGCCATTGTTGACTCTAGCCACGGATGAAAGTTGAGCTTAGCGCCTTCGCCGATGAGGTACTCGCTGTATTTCTGGTTGATGAAGTCAAACATGGCCTCGGCAGTCGGGAACTTGACTGATTGAGCAACCACACGCAGACGTTCGCTTGGTATGCCTGCCTTTATCATTGACTTCATTAGTTTCTCGTGGCTTTCTTGTAGACTTCTGATTTCAGGGTCAGCGATGTCGACGGCTAAAAGAGACAGACGTGTAAGGTCATGCTCTAATAGTTCCTTTGTTTTATTGTTTTTAAGGAAGGCTTCGACAATGTTGGTTCCCGCTGAACCCAGACCTATCAATTGTACGCTGTTTTGGTAGATTCTCGTAGGTTATCACATCCCAACTAAACGTTTTAGTCTGTCCTTAACCGACTCCAAGTTCGATGACATTGCTCGGTCAATCTTTGAGGCACGAAGAGTTAACCCCTCTAAGTCTTTTATTTGGTCTTCAACGACCAAGGTGAAATAACTCACTTTCCCTCTGATTCTAAGGAATAGGACTAGAAACACAACTGCCAGAGCTGCTAACACACCCATTACTGGGAGCAGAATCATTTCCAATGCTGACCCCAAGGGTTCTCCCGAAGTTGGAATTGCCTTCAAGAGAGCTATGGCTTCTTCGGTGTAGCCTTTTCTATCTAGGGCTTTGGATTGGTTTAGCATGTTTGAGTACATGGCAGTGTATCCTGAAGCGACTCCTGAATTGATTAGGTTTCGAAGTCTATCTTCATATTGGATGTATAGGTTTTGGAAATCGCTACCTGCAGCTGTGACGACCAATGGCTTGATAGCATCCAAAACCACGCCTGCACTGGAAAGTTCAACTAAAGTAACATTTGTTGCCTTTGTAACTTGCCGTACCTTACCGATGCAGGTCATTTCGAAGGTTCCCTTTTCCCAATTGAATTTAGTGGATGCTGAAGCTGGATTGTATTCGCTGCCAAGTTCATAGTCATCTGAAATAAGGCGCCAGAATGTGTCTTCCCCTGTTGCTTTCTGCATGTCCGTTCTAAGTCCTAGGCTTCCAGTACCAGAAGTAACCTTAACCGTAAACGTTACTTTGAGCGTTGTGCCCGCAAGAATTGACGAGTATTGCACATCAATATCCTCTGTGAAGTCAACCTCAAGCAGCAGTTCTTTTGTTTGAGCATTTTCTACTGTATATTTTGTAATCCAGTCTCCTTCGCCAATGGCTTGAACGGATGAGATTGGTATCAAACAGATGGAAGTTAACATTAAAACGATACTTAGAGCGAGAATTTTGTTTTTCACATTCATGCCTCCTGAGTTTTTCTATAACATGATGGATATAACACTTGTGCTTCGACCTCTAAAACGAAAGCAAATCTTACGCTACACCGGTTAATCAGGCAGCAAGCCCATGCCAGAAGAGTAAATTACTAAGCTTTGCAAAGTTAGTGAAGTCGGCTTCGCAAGATGTCATGTCCAATTTGCAATTAGCGTTAGGGGATTTTTCAAAAAGCTATAAAACGAATCCAAACCAACATAGCTCCAAAATTCAGGAAGAGAGAGAAATGAAAAAACCACAAATAGCAAACTCCATAAACAAACTATCAAAGCCCTTGCTTGTACTATCAATAAGCGCACTGCTGCTCCTAAGCATGATGGCGGTGCTGACGCCAGACACTCAGGTGCAAGCCGCAGCCCCCGCCCTAGCACTCCACACGTCTGGGCACTACATCCTTGACGAGAACAACAACGTCGTCTACCTCCGCGGGATCGGACGTGCAGGCGACATAGATTCGCTCTCAGGAATCTGGGGAGGAAAAGGCGAATCAACCTTCAACTACGGCTACAAATGGGAAACCAACACTGCCACGCTCACAAGACGAATCGACGAAACTTTGACATGCATGCGTGACCAATGGAAAGTTAACATGATTCGGGTCTTCATCCCTGCTACCTGGTGGTGGCAAGACAACATCAACCCAGCACAACGATACGGTGAAGGACCAAACCAGGTCATGAGCTACCGAAACTACATCGAACTAGTCGTTCAACGCGCACAAGCAATCGGAGTTTACGTAAACTTTGTTCCATACAACGTCTTAAGCTACTATGACGGAAAACAAGGAGCATGGGACGGAACCCCCGGCAGCCTTGGAACAACAAGCCTAAACTTTATGCGCAGTATAAACAGCGATGAGATGCAGGCATGGCGCATGTGGTGGACAAGCGTCGTCAACCGCCTCGGCAAATACCCGAACGTCATCTTTGAAATGTGGAATGAGCCAGAGAACGCAAAGCAACCCTACTACAACTACATGATAGAAATGTACAAGACAATCCGCGGCTTAGGCAACAACAACTTGATCTTCATGCAATGGAACATGGGCTTGGTTCCCGGTGTTAAGACGCTCAGTTGGGTTCCAGAATTCCACAACCAACTAAAGAGCGCTATTGGCAAGGAACCAACCAACTTGGCGTACACTACTCACCCATACCGTCACGCACCATGGCCGAACTTGCAGTGGAAGACAACCTATACTGAAGTAAAAGCTCAACTGAACGCACCTGACATGGTGCCCATCACAAGAAGCAACGGTATTGATGTACCACTGGTCTTCAACGAGATGGGAGTGATGACCTCACTGACCGCATATGGCTACAGCGAGTACCAAAGCATCTATCAGCAAGCTGGCGAAGGCAGCCTCTCTGCACAGCAAAGACAAGAACGAGAAATCAGCTTCTGGGAAGCCATCTTAAGGAACGCTCGTGAAATGGGCATAGGCGTTGCACCGTACTACTGGATGCAAACTGACGCTTGGGGAGCAGTAAACCAAGGATTAATCTCCTCCACCGTCTGGTCTTCAACAGCAGCGTCACCAACCCCATGGCGTTCAGGACAAATCTTCATCGATAGCTATGTTGCGCCATCATCCACGCCTACTCCTGCACCAACCCCTACACCAGCGCCAATCCCAACACCGACACCCACGCCAGCACCAACACCTGTGCCAACACCAACCGCGACTCCGACCCCGACTCC
>QYYE01000042.1 GCA_003589585.1 Candidatus Bathyarchaeota archaeon | reverse complement strand
GAGCCCGCGTTTACCCTAAACGGTCTTGATGCAACATAGGGGTTCTCATGCACTTCCGCCTCAACCAAAAACAACCCTGCACTTTGGCTGCCGACAAGCATGCCTTCGCCGGGTTGCATCATGTCGCAAGTGTCCACGCAAACCCTTGCCCCAGTGCTTATGGGCTTTGTGAAAACTATCTTGGCAGCGGTTAATTCAAGTTTTAAGGATTCAGGCTTAACCATGACGAGGGTTTTTTGCAGTTCATCAGCGCTTTTAGTTTTCAGCAGCACACCATCAGTGCCAAGCTCCAAGGTTTCAAGCGCAACCTTCGCATCTTCAGCACTGACAACTTGGGCGATAAGTTTGCTTTCTCCTCTTTTCTTGGCAATCAGGTTCTCAAGAGGGATTACCCGCCAGTCCTGGCAGTCAATAACGATGTAGTCAACGCCAAGTTCAGCTGCCTTAGCCGCTTGGTTTTCGTCTTCTTTGCCTTTGATGCTTATGTTTATTGCGGTTTTCTTGCCCTCGCCCTTTAACACGTTAATCTTTCTCTCGTCCAAGTCAGCAAGAAAAGTTATGTCCAGTATGCCTGTGCGGTTGCTGGCTTGGTTGTTTTCTAGGATGACGTCCACGTTTTCCTTGGCAAGGCTAAGCAGGCTGTCTTTTTCTTGCGGTGATGCATCTGAATCTATTTGTAGCCAGAGTTCTTTCACTGTTTTTCACCGAGAATTTTAAGCGCTTGCTCCACAGACGCGTTTTTGTGAACCAGTGCGGAGAGCGCCTTAATCATGAGGGTTGGATTATCGTATTGGAACACGTTTCTTCCAATGGAGAGCCCTGCAGAGCCAGCTTTTAGTGAATCATGGGTGGTTTGGAGGATTTCCTCGCAGGTTTTGCATTTTGGTCCACCTGCAATAACCACTGGGGCTGGGCAGCTTTCGATGACGGCTTTGAAGGTGTCTATGTTGCCAGTGTAGTTTGCCTTGATGATGTCTGCGCCAAGTTCAGCGCCGATTCTTGCAGCGTGCGCAACCACGTCCTGGGCATGTTCGTTTTGGATTTTTGGTCCGCGAGGATACATCATGGCAAGCAACGGCAGACCGTACATTTCGCATTGGTCAGCGACTTTGCCTAGGTTCTTGAGCATTTTGTCCTCGTCTTGCGCTCCGATGTTGACGTGGACGGAGACTGCGTCTGCTCCGATTCGTATGGCTTCTTGGATGCTGCATACTTGGACTTTGCTGTTTATGTTGGGGCTAAGGTTTGACATGCCTGACAACATCACAATTAAACCTGCGTTTTTTGTGTCAATGCGTTTGGCTATGCCTTTGTGGACCAGTATGGCGTCAGCGTTTCCTTCTACGAGTTGGTTGGTTATTTGCTGCATGTCAACTATACCTTGGATTGGGCCGACTGTTACGCCGTGGTCCATGGGCACAATTACGGTTCGGTTGTCCTGTTGCATGATTCTTTTTAGTCGTCTTGCTTTTCCTTCATTCAACTTTCTTCAATCCTTAACGTGTCTTAAGTGAGTTTTTAATTAACTTTAGCGCTTTTTCTTTTTCATTCCAATCTACGAACAATAAAATGCTTGAGGTTATGGTCAGAATGCCAGAGATGTTAATGCCGTTATGCCGCAAATCCTCGCTCACCTTGCCAATGATGCCGTGCGTTTCCTCAAGCCCAACACCGCTTGTTTTTATGAACACCAAATCTTTCTTGACCGCCATAGCAATGGTTTCCTTGTTATCACTAGTTATCTTGTGAATATCGTTGACCAGTGGCTCCAGATTTTTCTCTTGCGAAACATAGAGGATTATTGAGTTCGAGTTCATTGACATGCCAAGAAGCTGGGAGTGCTGCTTGGTTTTCTCCACCATTTCTTGGATGATTTTGGGGTTAGCGGCAAGTCCATCGCCAATAACGGTTATTTCCGCCACTGGGGAGGGGTCGGCGATTTCTGCGTCCAGCTCTGCGGCGAGTGCTCCAGTGATTATGGTGCCTTCTTTGCTTAAATCGCCGTGGGCGTGGTTGATGACTTTCACGTTGATGTTTTTAGGTTTATATTTGAGGGCTTTGCTATGAATGAATTTGGCTCCAGAATCAGCCAAACCTACCAACGTGTTAACGTTTATTTCTGAGAGCCTCTGTGGATTAGCGATGATTTTTGGGTCACCTGACATTATGCCGTCAGCGTCAGTGACAAGTATGATTTGGTCAGCGTTTAACGCTTCAGCTAATATGAAAGCGGTGGTATCGCTTCCACCTCTGCCCAAAGTGGTGATTTTGCCATCTCTGGTTTTGCCGATAAATCCAGCAACCACTGGTATGACGCCTTTTTCCACGATTGGCAATATACATTCACGGATGTTTTTTTGGCATTCCGCTATCATTGGGTTTGCATTCTGGAATGAGTCATCGGTTATGAGCGGCCAGTTCTGGTCGATAGGGTCAAAATAGCAGCTTTCCGCACCGTTGCTTCTCAGGGCAGCTGAGAACAGGCGTATGCTGGTTCGCTCACCCATCGACAAGATGTCATCTAAATCTTTCTTTTCCAATCTACCGTTTGAAGTGTTCTTCGCCGTGGTCATGAGAACATCGGTCGTTTTGCCCATAGCGGAAACCACAACGGCAATTTTTGTGCCTTTTTTTGCTTCCTTCACTACGGCAACAACCGCCCTTAAGAGTCTCTCATGGTCAGCAAGGCTAGAACCACCGAATTTAACAACAATTTTTTTGCTATTTTCCATTTGTTACACCCATCCAATCGCCCAGAACTTTTCTAAAAATTTCTCAGGTTCTGGGCTTAACGAAAATAAAAATAAAAGTAATAGTCGAAGCTAAGGAACCAGTTTGCGCTGTCTTCTTTCTTGATTGTGCAATTGTGCATTTGCTTCGAACCTGCTGAAAGAGTCACTAGACAGAAAATATAAGCGTTTCGGAAACAAGCAACAAATAAACAGATAACCGCAAAAACTTTGTTATCAAAAACGCAGTTATGGGTCTACCTTTATCATCTGCGGTATCTTACCAGCAGTACCGACTTGCCCCTTATACATTATGAGCACTCCCTCGACACCCTCAATGGAAAACGCCCGACTAATCCCTGCTTGAATCGCCGCTTCAACATCTTCACCCTGGACCACGTTACCAACAGCCGTAGCCGCGGCATCAGCCAGACCAGCATTTTTGCAGAAAACCGTCACTGCCTCCGCATCCCCAAAACTCAACGCGTGACTAAACCGCCCTGAGCTTGTGGCAACGCCTATTGGAAATTCTGTGAGCCTGAAGCCGAAACGTTTTGAAAGCGGCTCTTCACCTGCGGCAACCGCCACGTCAACAGGCACGTTTGATTGCGCTGAGATTTCTCCGCCGTCCTCCACCACAGCCACCTCACAGCCCACCCGAACCATTTCTTCAACTGCGAGGTCCGCTATGACTCCTGCCACAGCCGCCATAGGTCCAACTTCTGCTTTTTCTGCCGCCAAAGCCATCAGATTAGCCACTAAGGGTTTGTCTGGTGCAGGAATTGGTTCAAGGCTGTGGAGGAATTTTGGCTTGGTTTTCGTGTAGTTTTCCAGTTCTGCCCTGTTGCGCTTAATTGATTCTATGGCGGCTGCTATACCTTCTTGCCTGTCAGAAATTATGGTGCACTGGGTTTCTTTTAGGTTAAAGGTTTGTTTAAGGAGGTTTTTGGTCAACTTTATTTTCCTGAGGGCTGGTTTGAATTTCCGTTTGTGTGCTTAACGGATTTTATGGCTCGGGCAGGACAAGCGTCAACGCAAATGCTGCAAGGGCTTCCCACACACTTCTCCTTGTCAAACTTGACCGTGGAGTCCTTGTCTAAGCTTATGGCTTCCACGGGACAGAGCGCCACACAAGACCCGCAGCTAAAGCATTTTTCCGTGTCTACCTCGATGAGTTTGGGCACGGTTACGGTTACGCCCCTTTGGCGGAAAGCTTTAACAATTTTGTCCTGTACCCCGTCAGGCACCTCAACGAGGATTTCTCCGCCTTTAGCGTTCACATGCGCGGCTAGAATAGCGATGGGCACTTTGTGCTCGAGAATTATTTGAGAAGTTACGGGCTGGGGCACAAGTTCCTCGTTGAATCTCAGCAGGATTCTTACCATGCGTTCTCCCTTCCCAGCAGTTTAGAAACATCCTCTGAAGTCACAATCCCCAGAACCTTGCGTTCAATGTCAATAACGGGCAGGGCGGAAATGTTATGCTGTTCCATGCGTTTTGAAGCAATTTCCAGCGGCTCATCGGGTTTGGCAGTAATCACGTTGCGTGTCTCAATGTCCGCTAAAGCTTTTTTACCCTCAGCCATTGCTCGGGTAATGTCCCATGAAGTCACAATCCCACGCAGTTTGCCGCCGCCGTCAATAACAACGATGTGGTTGACTGACTTGGTTACGATGCGTTCTGCGATGGCTCGGATTTCCTCGTTCTCCGTGCAGGTGACCGCTGGATGCATAACGCTGACCACAAAGGGGATTTCCTGTGTTTGCCGCATGGGCTTAAACACGCTGTCAGTGGGCAGGCGCTCGACAGGAGAGGTTAAGAAGAATTCTCCTTGCTCAATCCAAGATTTCAATGTGGTAGAAACCTTCTTAGCCATCTTCAAACTTGACAGCGAACTAACCCTAATCTTCTTGCCACCGACAGTTATTGAGCCAGACTTGAGCTCTTTGTAGCTGACTTGGGCGAGCTTGGGACGGTCTCTGCGGGGCACGCTGTAATCAACGACGTCGGTGAAGATTTCGCCGTCTTGAATCGCTGTTTTCTTGGCTAAGCCCTCGTTTAAGATTGGAATGGGCACGCCTAACCCGACGTAAAGGGATGTTCCGTACTTGGTGAACGCTGCACCCTGCAAAAACTCAGGCGACATTTTCTTCGCATTACCCTTCACCATCAAGGTGCCGTTTTGATTCTTTGGGCTGTGCTGGGTGCCCTCCCCGATAATGTAGCCTTGGGCGCCGCCAAGGAAGATGCGGGTACCCATGCCCATGGTTTCGTAGTCTGGGTCGTTCATGAGCGGGTTGAGTTCGCCTGCCCCAGAATACGTTGCGTTCCGCAAGCGAGGTAGAAGCTTGTTCATGTAGGTGTAGATGATTTCGTCACTGCCGTTTACTGCGCAGTTGTAGCGTTGGTAGCAGTTACGAAAGTTAAGCAGGTAAAACTGGTTCAAATCATCCTTAGTCAAACTGGTCTTAATTTGAGTCCTCGGGTAACAATCTGTCCCGTAAGCGGTGGCTTTAAGCTCAACTTCTTTTCCAGCCACAAGGTCCTGAATAACGTGTCCGCCGCCATACTCGAACGGTTGCTTAACAGACATGTTAGTTGCCCCAATAAACAAGTCCACCGCGGCACCGGGATGGCAAACTTCCACATCGTTAATCCATGCATGCTCAATCTTTATCGGCGGGTCAGAATGCCCAAGATTAACGACAGCGCCTGAGCTGCACATGGCTCCAAACGTGCCTGTTGTGACCACATCAACCTCTTTGAACGCCACCCCAACGCCGCTGCTTTCCACTAGTTTTTTCATTTCTTCAGCTGTTAAAACTTGAGCGTCTCCCTTGCGGATTTTCTCGTTAATCTCTTCTACTGTCCGAGTTTTGCCTTGTTTAGACAAAGTAGCCTTACCTTGATGCCAATCGAAAAGGCGGTGCAAGCATATATTTTTTACGCAAAAGACCGCTATTTAGAGCCAAATATCCAAGGCATGCAGAAAACCTAAGAGGGGACCTATTTGGATGCTATTAGAGGTTCGATGTAAAAACCTAAGAGGGGTAGGTGGTATTGGCGGTTTTCAGCACCCATTAGCATGTTAAAATTCAGTGCTTAATATAGGAGGATGGGGTCTATGGGAGAGAACAAAGCGTTTTGATTTATAGATAGGGAAGGGGTCAACCCCCAAGAGATATTTTATCGATTAACCACTGCTTTCAGGACAAATCATCCATATACTCGTTTAGCCAAAGACTCGGTTGCATAGGCGGGGAGACAGCATCTATTGTCTGTGTTAAGGGTTTGATTTAAGGAAACAATTAGGCACTTTTGAGATAAAGCAACACTTAGGTAAAGTATACTATACCAATATTTAGATTTTAGATATACCATACTTTACCCTAAAATGAAGTTTACCATTGTTTCCAGGGCAAGTCATCCATGTACTCGTTTAAGCTGCGTATGCTGTTGCCGTTCTGTCCCTTCTGCTTGAGTACATCCACCAGCGCCGATGCCAACTGCAAATTCGTGATGACAGGCACGTTGAACTCAACTGCTTGACGCCGAATAATGTAGCCGTCGGTTATGATGTCTGAGATGTTTGAACGCCGATTCGCCATGGGCACGTTGATGACCAAGTCAATTTTGCGCTCCTGCAAGTAATCCAAAATGTTCGGGTTCGCCTGAGCTTCCTTAACCTTGTAGAGCACCGTGGAATTTACGCCGTTAGCGTTAAGCACAGATGCCGTGTTTACAGTCGCATAAATCTTAAAACCCATCTCCGCAAAAGCCTTCGCAATCGGAACAACACGTTTCTTACGTTCTTCGGTGCCACCCACACTAATCAGCACTGCACCATCCTTAGGCGGAATGTTAAATTCTGCAGACTGCAACGCCTTAGAGAACGCATCAGAAAAGTTCTCGCCTAAACAAGCCACCTCACCTGTGCTAAGCATCTCTACGCCCAAAACCGGGTCAGCACCACTCAGGCGCATAAAGCTGAACTGCGGAACCTTAACCCCAACATGGGGCGCAAGAGTCATCGGCGACAGCTTAACCCCGTCAATTTTTTTGCCCAGCATAGCTAAAGTCGCCAGCTCAATAAGGTTTATTCCCCGAGTCTTGCTGACAAACGGCATCGAACGCGATGCTCGCAGGTTACATTCAATGACGTTTACAACATCGTCTTTGACAAGGTATTGGATGTTATAAGGACCGTGGATTTTGAGGGCTTTCACTATGCTTATTGTTGCTTTCTCAATGTCCTTCTGCACTTCAGGCTTCAGCGCTTGAGGAGGAATAGTCATGGTTGCATCTCCACTGTGAACGCCAGCGTTTTCCACATGCTCCATTATAGCGCCAATTAGTACGTTTTCGCCGTCAGAGACACCGTCAACCTCAACCTCTTTGGCACGATTAATGAATTTGCTAATGACTACCGGATGTTCGCGTCCAACCTTTGCCGCCAATTTAAGAAAGTTCTCCAGTGACGCCTCGTTGTAGGCTACACGCATCGCTGAACCAGACAGCACGTAGCTTGGGCGCACAATTACGGGGTAACCGATTTTTTCTGCAAATCGTTTTGCATCATCAATTGATTGAAGTTTGCTCCAGCTGGGCTGGCTAATGCAGAGTTGGTCAAGAAGCGCGCTGAATTTTGAGCGGTCTTCTGCCAAATCCACGTTCTCAGCCGATGTGCCAAGCAGTTTTATGCCTGACGATGAGAGTTTCATGGCTAAATTGTTTGGAATCTGCCCGCCCACACTAGCTATTACGCCTAAGGGGTTTTCTTTCTCGTAGATGTCTAGTATTCTCTCGGTGGTTAATTCTTCAAAGTAGAGTTTGTCTGAAACGTCGTAGTCTGTGGAGACGGTTTCAGGATTATAATTAACCATTATAGCTTCTTGTATACCGTTCTTCTTAAGCGCCCAAATCGTGTTGACACCACACCAGTCAAACTCCACGCTGGAACCGATTCGGAAGACACCAGCGCCCAGCACGATAACTTTGCTCTGGTTGTTTGATAATTCTATGTCGTCTTCGTCTCCACCATAAGTTAGGTAGAGATAGTTTGTTTTCGCAGGCCACTCTGCGGCTAAGGTGTCAATCTGTTTAACGGCTGGAATGATATTTGCGGTTTTTCTAAAAGACCGAATCACTGATTCCGAAGTTTTCTGGCAAACTGCAATTTGTGCGTCTGAGAAGCCTATGCGTTTAGCTTCACGGATAACTTCTGCCGCTGAACTATCAGCAAGGTTTAGGCTCTGAAGTTGTGCTTCCATGTTAACGATGTTTTGGATTTTGTAGAGGAAGAATGGGTCTACACCGCTTAAGCGATAGATTTCCATGACGGAGATGCCCATTTTTAATGCTTTAGCAACCGTGTAGAGGCGCTCGTCGGTTGGATGGGCAAGTTCGTCTCGAATGCGCTCTTCAGATTCAGGCTCTGAATCCTCAGGGTTGCAGACCAAGCCTATCTTGCCAATGTCAAGCATACGCACAGCTTTCTGCAAGGCTTCTTCAAAGCAGCGTCCAATAGCCATCACCTCGCCCACGGAACGCATCTGAGGACCTACATGGCGGTCAGCATTCTTGAACTTCTGCAGGTCCCAACGAGGAATCTTGACTGTGACATAGTCTAGTGCTGGCTCAAAGCAAGCAGTGGTAACCTCGGTTACCTTGTTGATAAGTTCTGGAAGAGTGTAACCCAGCGTAAGTTTGGTAGCTATGTAAGCCAACGGGTAACCTGTGACTTTACTTGCGAGCGCCGAACTCCGCGACATACGCGAATTAACTTCAATAACACGATACTCCTCAGATTTTGGATGCAACGCCCATTGGATGTTGCATTCGCCGACTATGCCCAAGCTTCGGATGGCATCAATCGAGGTGGATCTGATAAGGTGATATTCTCGGTTTGTCAGCGTTTGTGAGGGCGCTATGACGATGGAGTCGCCTGTGTGAATGCCCATGGGGTCAAAGTTTTCCATGTTACAGATGGTCAGGCAGTTGTCTGCGTAGTCGCGCATGACTTCGTATTCGACTTCTTTCCAGTGCCCCACGTACTCTTCCACAAGCACCTGTGTTATTCGGCTTTGCGCCAGCCCAACGGTGACGATTTCTTTGAGTTCTTTGGGGTTGTGGGCTACTCCTGCGCCTTTTCCGCCCAAAGTGTAAGCAACCCGAATGATGACTGGGTAACCAATTTCTTGGGCTATAGCGAGCGCCTGCTCAACGGTGTTGGCTGACTTGCTCTTTAGGGGCGGGACGTTGGCTTTGAGCATGGCTTGTCTGAAGCGTTCACGGTCACCTGTGTCTTCTATAGCTTGGACTGGTGTGCCAAGAACTTTCACGTTATATTTTTCCAGAATGCCGCTTTTGGCAAGTTCGATGCCGCAGTTGAGGGCTGTTTGTCCACCGAACCCTAAAAGTATGCCGTCAGGCCGCTCCTTAGCGATAACTTTCTCAACGAATTCAGGTGTGACTGGAAGAAGATACACTTTACCAGACAAACGCGGGTCAGTTTGAATAGTTGCAATGTTAGGATTAATCAGGACGGTCTCTATGCCTTCCTCGCGGAGGGCTTTGAGGCATTGGCTCCCAGAATAGTCAAATTCTGCAGCTTCGCCTATTTTTATGGCGCCGCTTCCGAGAACCAGAACTTTCTTTATCCAGTCAAACTTGGGCATGATTAATTAGCCTCCAACGATTTTGCAAATTGGTCAAACAGCAACTCAGTGTCGTATGGTCCGGGCGATGCTTCTGGGTGCCATTGCACGGCAAAGACGGGTTTGGTTTTGTGCTTGATACCTTCGGCGGTTTTGTCGTTTGGGTTTAGGAACCAAGGTTCAAGTTGCGTCTTCTTTAATGACTCCATGTCTATTGCGTAACCATGATTTTGAGTTGTAATGTAGCATCGGCTGTTGTTTAGGTCAAGGGCAGGCTGGTTTTGGGCACGATGACCAAACTTTAACTTGTAGGTATCTGCGCCTTGCGATAGAGCAAGAATCTGAGCGCCAAGACAAATGCCCATAAGAGGAACCTTTTCAACCAACTCTCTGATTGCCTCAATGGTTTTGGTGCATTTCTTAGGGTCTCCTGGACCATTGCTTAGAAAGACACCGTTTGGTTTGCATGCCATGATTTCGCTGGCTGAGGTGTCGTATGGTACGCGTATGACATTTATGCCTCGTTTTAGGAGATTGCGGATGATGCTAAATTTTACTCCGCAGTCAATGAGGACAACGGTTTTCTGTCCCTGAACATCGTACTTGACTGGTTTTTTAACAGATACTTCCTTAACCAAATCGGTCAAGTTAGGGTCAGAGATGTTTTTGCCATCTTTCAGGAGAGCCTCGAGATTGATTTCTTCGTGCTCATCGTAAACCTGCAGAATGCCAAGCATGACACCGTGAGTTCGGAGCTTCTTGGTTAAGCGTCTGGTGTCCACGCCATAAATTCCCGGAACACCCTCATCAGATAGCCACTTGTCTAGAGTTCGTGTTGATGCCCAATGGTAGGGTTCATGGCATAGCTCGTGGATGACGAGTCCTTGTACTTGGATGTGGTCAGATTCAAAGTAGCGGAGAACGCCCATTTCTAGTTCGTATGGTGGAACTCCATAGTTGCCTACAAGCGGATAAGTCAGTGTGAGAACCTGGCCTTTGTACGATGGGTCGGTAAGTGCTTCAGGATAGCCAACCATCTGGGTTGAAAAAACGATTTCCCCAGAAATTTTGCCTGTTGCGCCAAACCCTTTCCCGATAAATGACGTTCCGTCTTCAAGGAGCAGAATTGCTTTTTTGCTATTTTTGTTGGACGTGCTATGTTGTGGAGCCAAAGCCCTATACTACCTATAAGTTTGAATTTTTAAGTCTTATGTTTGAGGGAGAATTTGAAAGAGAGTAAGTTTGTACGACGCTTTCAAGGGTGTTTTCTGCGTTAGCAAGGTCTTGTTTTAGATTTGCCGTGTTGGTTTTTGCCAATGACAGGTTTTGTGTTCTTTTGATTAGGACTCTTTCAACCTCAACGGGTGAAGGACCGCCTTGTACTTTATATGTTTCGATTAATTTGCGTAAATTTGTGCATGAAACCAAGTCCTCTTCCTTAACCAACAATTTGATGTCAGCAACCTCTAAGGCTATCTTTTGCAGCATTTCAGGCGTAGCGTTAAGCAAGGTCTGTTTTGAATCTATTAATGCCTTAACCAGAGCGCCGACAACCTTGTGGGATGTTCGGAACGCAATATTGTATTTGCTTACCAGCATGTTAGCCAATTCAGTAGCGCCCACGAAACCAGCCGCAGCCTTACTTTCAACATCTACTGATACTTTCAAGTTGGGCATAAGCTTAGCAAACAAGTTGAGCGAGCTTGCCAAGGTGTCCATGGAAACCCAAAGTTTAGGAGTAACCTCTTGGAAATCCAGATTATAGGTTGACGGCAAACTCTTCACCGCAGCAACTGAAGCCACAAAGTCGCCTAGCACATGACTGGCTTTTGCCCGAATAACCTCGAGCACTTCAGGGTTCTTCTTTTGAGGCATGATACTGCTGGTTGAAGTGAAATCGTCAGGCAACTCGACTGTGCCAAACGCGGGTGAACTCCAAATTATCAAGTCCTCAGCCAAACGGCTCAAGTTCACAGCCATCAACGCCAAAGCAGCTTGGGTTTCCAAGATGAAGTCTCGGCTGCCGACAGCGTCAATTGAGTTCTCGAGTACATCGCTAAAGCCCAAGAGTTCGGCTGTTTTTTTGCGGTTTATGGGAAAACTGGTTGTTGCTAAGGCACCTGAGCCAAGCGGACACAAGTTAACCCGCTCATAAGCGCTTTGTAGTCTTTGCAGGTCTCGTCCTAAAGCGTCAACATGGGATAGGAGGTAGTGGGCAAAAGTTACTGGCTGCGCAGGTTGCAGGTGAGTGTACTGTAGAATGATTGTGTCTACGTGTTTGCTGGCTGTCTCAAGGAGGCTCTCTTGCATGCCAAGCAGGGCAAACATCAGTTCGATGAGTTCTTTTCGGAGTTGCATGCGTATGGCAGTCGTGACTTGGTCGTTTCTGCTCTTAGCGATATGCAGATTTCCGCCAACTTCAGGTCCCGTTTCGGCTAAGACTGCTTCTTCCACAGCCATGTGAACATCCTCGGCGGAAGGGTCAAGTTTGCCGCTGGACTGGTTTTGGAGGGCTTTTAGAATTTTTGCGCCGCCTTGCCACTGGATGATTTTTTGCTCCATAAGCATGACGACGTGAGCTTTGTTAATCGCTAAGACAGCATCTGCTAAACGAGCATCATCTTTATGCGACGAGGTGAACTTGGCAACATCTTCTCGGACATCGCCCAGTCGTCCACCGTGCAACATTTTTGACGTTTCTTCTGCCCTCCTTCCTGTTCATTCCTTGTCGATGATTTTTACGGTTTCTTTGCTTTGCCTTTCTTGTCAGCCTGTTTTAGGGCATTGTACATTCTTGTTTGCAGACCCCAAAGTTCAATGAAGCCTTTAGAGTATGATTGGTTGAAGCTGGTTTTGATGTTGTAGTTAGCTAAGTTTTTGTCGTACAGTGACATTGGTGAGGAGCGCCCGATAACCTGCAGACCGCCCTTGTAGAGTTTAAGTTTGACCTCTCCGGTCACGTTTTCCTGGGACTTGTTTATGAAAGCGTCAAGGTCGTCTTTTAGCGGGTCAACCCACAAGCCAGCATAAGCAAGAAACACCCACTCCGCATCAATCTTCTGTTTAAACAAGACTTCATGGCGAGTCATGACCATTTTTTCAAGGTCTTTGTGTGCTTCCAAAATAGCGGTGGCTGCTGGGCATTCATAGACCTCGCGGGATTTTATGCCGACTAGGCGGTCTTCTATGTGGTCAATGCGTCCCACGCCGTGTTTGCCGGCGATTTTGTTCATTTCCATGATGAGTTCTAGGGGTTTCATGGTTTTGCCGTTAATGGCGACTGGGACTCCAGCCTCAAACTTTAAGGTGACAATTTCTGGTTTGTCTGGAGCTTTCTCGGGTGCAACTGTCCATTCGTAAGCGTCTTCTGGCGGCTCATTGTTTGCGTCTTCAAGCAAGCCACATTCGATGGCTCTGCCCCAAACGCTTGCGTCTATGCTGTATTTTTTGGCTGCTTCTGACACGTGGATGCCTTTGGCTTTGGCGTAGGCGATTTCTTCTTCGCGTGTCATGCCCCATTCGCGGACTGGAGCGAGGATTTTTTTGTCTTGTGCTAAGGAGCCAAGGGTTATGTCGAAGCGTACTTGGTCGTTTCCTCTGCCTGTGCAGCCGTGGGCTAAGCCTGTGGCGTCTTCTTTTTGGGCGATTTGCACCATTTTTTTGGCGATTAAGGGTCGGGAGAGGCTGGTGCTTATGGGGTATTTGCCTTCGTAGAGCGCGTTGGCTTTTATGGCTGGGAAAATGTAGTTTTCTGCGAACTCGTCTTTGGCGTCGATTGAAAAGTGCTTGTAGACGCCGAGTTTTTTGGTTTTTTCCTCAGCGGCTTTGATGTCTTCTTGCTGGCCTACGTCAACTGTTACTGTTATTACGTCTACGTCATATTTTTCTTGGAGGTACTTGATTAGTACGGATGTGTCTAGTCCGCCGGAGTACGCTAACACGATTTTTTCAGTGGCCATTTTTGTTGCTCCTCATTTTTTGTTTTGAATTGTTCTCCTTACCTTGAGGGCTGTATTTTTAAACCTTGTGACTTTTTTGTTACATAATAAACTTTAAAAGTCCTAAATGGTACACTTTTCAATCCCATGACCATAGCTCAAAACGTCCGAAGCTACCTACGAAACAAGCCCTATTTACTGGAAGCTTTGGAAAAGGGCATTGTTAATTTAAGTGAGCTTTCAAGGCAGATTCAAGAGGACCTTAAAACGGATAATACCAGCGCGGTGAAGGCTGCTTTGCGTCGGTATTCTGAGGAGTTGCAAAAGCACAAGCAGAAACGAGAAGAAAAGGTCCTGCAGTTGCTGAGACGAAGCGGAATAGCCGTTTATGATCGTAAGGCAGTTATGATAACGGGTAAAGAGATTGATACGAAGAAGGGCATGAAAGTAGACTTGCTGGACAAGCATGTTTACCTTATCGACAGGAAAGACATGCCGGAGCGCATAAGCGCACTTGACAAGCACGACAACTGCACGATGATTGTTATTCACTCCCCAGAAGAGTTGGAGGCAACCCCGGGGGTTGTCGCGTTCTTGGCGACTTTGCTTGCAGAGCAGAACATTAACATCATTGAGTTTATTTCCTGCTGGACTGAAACCATTATGGTGGTTGAGAAAAAAGACAGCCTCAAAGCCTACGAGGTCTTGTCCAACATGATCGGTTAATTCTTCATCAAGTTTTTGTCTTTTTTTCTTTGTGTGGGTGTTTCGGTTTTAGAATTTTCACAAGATGGCTTTTTTGGGGGCGGTTGCTTTTTGTGGTTGCAACGTTTTTTGGCGTCTGTTTTGGTGTGGCAGATGCGTTTTTCTTCACATGCTCAACATGGCTCTATGTTGAAATGGTCTTGGTGTGCTTGTGGAAGCATGTATCGACTGTTTTTTCTTCACAAGAATCCACTGAAAAGCAATGAACAGCGAATGCAGTCGGGCTCTAGCATGGCCCATTCGGCAGTTATCCGCCCGCGCAAAAACCAAGCCCCAGCCGTCCCTATAAACAATTTTGACCCTCAAAAAGCAGAATAGAAAACGCCTTCTTCAAACGGCATAGTTCTGTTGCTTTGCCATAGACCCCCTCCCCCTATTTGAAGGCAGAACAAAGATTCAATCCTTTAGAAGAACGTATCACTCAAATTCCGACGCGGCTTCTCCGTTTGCTTAATGATATATTGTATAACAAAAACGGTAACGTCTAAGCCTCAAGAGCTGGCTTAGGCGTATCAGGGTCACTTAGGTAGTCATCGATGAGGTCAGCCATGTTCGCTTTAACCTCCTCCTCAGATTTTCCCTGAGTAGCAATATCTAAAAGAGGACAAGAAGCAACAAACCATTTGCCCTCTCTTGCAACAATAACTTGGAAAGGCAACGAAATAGACATAGATAACCAATAGCACTACTGCTCTAATAAATTATTTCCATTACATCGCCAAAAATTGAAAAGCAAACCCTCCCAGAAAAAAGCGCAATTCAACAAGAAACTTGCATACAACAACGCCACAAATTCTTTATTCCCCTCTCCTAATGAACACTTGAGTTGAGGCATTATGATGTGCAATGCTCATATACCACGAACAGACAATATTCACAATTTGTTGGTATTAAAAACAGGTGATTTGAACGGAACCGATGGATAGAATAACAATAGACCCTAAGGTTATGGTCGGTAAACCAGTCATCAAGGGTGCTCGTATCACGGTGCAGCTGATTGTTCAACTCTTGGCAAATGGGGCAACAGAAACTGAAATACTGAATGATTACCCAGATCTGGAAAAAGAAGACATTAAAGCTGCCCTATTATACGCATCCGAATGCCTTGGCCGCGAAGAAGTTATTCCTGTTTAAGAAATAGGGAAGCAGCGTCTTGGCGAAAATCCTCAATACCTAAAAAACGTTCAAAACCAACCTGTAATTATCACCAAAAGAATACGCATAATTTCATAACTAGCCACATGCCCCTATAGCGATGTTGCCTCCTTTGGAGAACCTGCGCTCTGCACGGCAACTATTGCGTTTCCAGCACTCTGTTCCAATACAAAGCAAGCACACGGAACTGTCCATATCTTTATACTTAAAGACGGTTGTTTAGCAAACTATCAATTATTTTAGGCACTGATGAATTGTTTGCACTATTCGATAGTTGTTCTATCTAGAAATTCGGTAACACTTTCTCTAGTATTGGAGAGAGTGCGGTTATTTGGACCGGGATTGGGAGAAG
>QYYE01000041.1 GCA_003589585.1 Candidatus Bathyarchaeota archaeon | reverse complement strand
TTAATGGCAAAGTTTTGGCAAGGCTTAAATTACCAAAAAATCATACCGTAGCTTGAGGTTTCACCCATTTGCCTTACTGTCGCCACTGCGGAACTAAGTTAGATGAGGACGCAAGGTTTTGCCATAAATGCGGAACCCCAGTCACCTTTATACCTCAGGCAGCTCCAGTAAGGCCAATAATGAAAGACCCCTTAGTAATTGCAGCTATAGTTTTAGTCGTCATTCTTGTTGTGGCAGCAATTGTCACAGCCATTGTTTTTGCTCCACTCTACCCAGTGGAGTTTAACCAAGCAAACGAAGTAAACCAGCCAAACATAAACCAATTAAACTTCAACTTGGACGCCGACACGGCGCAAATAAACATTATAGCCCAAAACTTAACCGATAAAACCATCCTCATGACCGTTTCAGCCACTGGTTCACGCGGAATTTTCGGGTCAACCGACCCCATCGAAGTGACCTTTAGCAATCAAACGATAAATGATGAGTTAACGGTTACCTCGAAGATCAAAACAGGTGAACGTGGAGCATTCGCACGAAACCTAAACGTGGTCTGTAATGTCTACATTAACCCTAAATTAACCCTGAACTTAAATGTAAAGTCCCAATATAGCCAAATCTCCCTCTCAGCCGACGGAGAAACAACCATACAAACGCTTAATCTTGAAGCAATCACAGGCGAGGTCCAAGTAAATCTAAACGCCGGCACAACAATTAATGGCGATTTATCTCTCAAAAGCCAAACAGGCAGTATGTGGCTGCGACTAAATCAAGCAAAAATTCAAGACAACGTTACTTTTAGCCTCTTGACAACCACAGGCTCCATAAACATGGACATAACCCAGACGCGAACGCTCGATGGAACCGTTCAGGTTAACGCTGAAACCACAACTGGCTCAATTAACCTCAAATTGCTTATTGATGGTGAGGTTGGCGCAAGAATTGAGTCTCGTACCAACCTTGGCAGCATAACAACTGATGTTAAAGGTTTCTCAGGTAACCAGTCTCCCATACAATCAAATAATTACCCAGCAGAAAGCAACATACTCATAAACAACCTTGTAAACAGCATGGGAAGCATCCACTTAAACGCAGCCTACCAATCTTCAAGCATTCCCATAGTAAGGAACTAAGCCCTAAATGTTTAAAGGCATCCCCCGCTTAAACAAGAGTGAAAAAGGTGATTTTTTGACTGAAAAGATAACCCGTCAAGAACTTGCAGAAAACAACGGTAAAAACGGCAAACCAGCCTACATTGCCTTCCAAGGTAAAGTCTATGATGTTACGGAAAGCAGCTTTTGGATTGATGGTGACCATTTGGGACAGCATGAAGCTGGAAAAGACCTGACTGAAGAGTTAGAAATGGCACCTCACAGAGAAGAAACCCTTGCCAGAGTTAAACTGGTTGGAGAACTAGTATAAAACTAGAAAATACACTGCAAAACGCTGTCAACCCAGCGCAAGTCACCTATTATGCTGCTTACTTGTTTAACGTTTAGGTTTTCCCGCGTCTCATAGATTTTTTGGATAGTTTGGAATAGGCTGTCAAAAGCAGATTTGACATCCAAATCGTCATCCATGTGAACTCTAAATTCAGAGATAATCCCGCTGATAAGCACTTCTACATCTGCACCCTGCTTTTTAGACTTAACCTCTTGCAAATCGTTAACCATCATCTTGAAGGCATCCAATTTGCGGCTGGTTTCCTCCAGCTTCTCAAACGTGAAGTTTAGTTTTCTTCGGTAATGCCCATAAATCAGAAAGAACCGAATCTGATCAGCCCCAAACCCCTTCTCCAAGAGGTTTTTGGGATAATACACGTTGCCAACGCTCTTAGACATCTTTTTCCCATCCACAAGAAGGTGCTCGCCATGCAGCCAGTACTTGGCGAACTGTTGCCCTGAGACCGCTTCTGCAATGGCAAGCGTATAATCATGATGCCTAACCAAATTATCCACGCCCCCACAGGCAACATCAACTGAAAACCCCAAATGCTTGGTTACTATGGCTGCATCCTGAAGATTCCACGCTGGCCTCCCCCTGCCAACCTGAGAATCAAAACACACATCACCACTCTTGCAGCCGTGCCAAAGCACAAAGTCACCCTTATTCCAAGGCGTGCCAGGATACGTGTCTTTGTGGAAACGGCGTTTCTTTTTTGGCCAAGAACCCATGTCTAGATGGGCAAGTTTCCCAAACCCCTCAAATTTTAAAGGATTAAAATATGCATTTTCGGTTCCCATGTACTCGTACCAGTAGGCATAGCCTTTCTCTACCAGTTTAGCAGTTAACTCTGCGGCTTGGTCCACGGCGCCTGAAGCCCTGACTGCGTATTGGGGCACCTTAATTTTTAGAAGTGCAAAATCTTGGAAAAAAACCTGCTCGTTTTTAGCCGTTAACTCTTCAAGGGTGCGCTTTTCCTGCTTTGCCTGCACCACGGCTTTGTCTTCCACATCGGTTACGGTGATGAGCCTGTCAACTTTGTAGCCAAGATATTCAAGGTAGCGTTGGAGTATGTCTTCGTAGAGAAAGGTGCGGTAGTTTCCGATGTGAGCCAGTTGGTACGTTGATGGTCCGCAAGTGTACATTTTAACCTTCATGTTTTCTGCTGGTTTGAAGAGCTCAACTTTTCGTGTTAGCGAGTTGTAGAGTTTGAGCAAAGCCAGCGCTTCCTCTATGCTATCACTTGCTCGCTTACTAATTCTTTAAGCGCTTTAATTGCTTCTTCCACATGCTTTTCCGCTTGAGTCTGAGAAGAAAAAACGTGCCTCACAATTCCCTGCTTATCAATAATGTACGTTGCCCTTCCAGGAAAAACACCCATCGTGGAGGGCACACCATACAGCTTTCGCACCCTGTTACCTTTGTCACTTAACAGTAAGAAAGGCAAACCGTAGTGTGTAGCAAAAGACTGATGCGACTCAACGCTCTGCGCACTGACCCCTAAAACTTCCGCGCCCAAATCCGTGAGAGCCTCGTAGCTGTCGCGGAAACTGCAGGCTTCCCGGGTGCAGCCTGGCGATTCATCCTTGGGGTAAAAGTAGAGCACGATGTTCTTTTTTCCAAAATACTCAGAGAGAGTTACGTTGTCGCCCATTTGGGAAGGAAGCGTAAAATCAGGCGCCTTATCACCAACTTTAACGGCCAAAAAATCACCTACAATAAATGAGGATTCAGATGGCTATTATTCTTTTCGAACCCTCACGCTTGCGGCAGGTTAAACCGTTATAAGAAACAGTAAACATAGATTTTAGCTTGGGATTGTTTTGGAAAAAACACTGAACTCTTCTGGCTACAAATGCCAAGCCCTATACCACACGGCACCTGGCACGCCAATCGTTTTTCTGCACGGTTTATCCTACAGCATCGAGGTTTGGCAACGCATCGGAGTAACCGAGATTCTGATGGAAAAACACATACCCTTCCTAGCATTGGACATGCCTTACGGGCTTAAAAGCCAGTGCCAACCCAAAACCAAAGACCCAGAAAAGAACTTGGCGTTTGCAGCTGAAGCCGTTAGGAGCGTTTTTGGTTCAGAGGTGCCTGTTCTTGTGGGCGCCAGCATAGGTGGATACTTGGCGCTAAAGTATGCCGCTCGCTTTCCAGTGAAAGGGCTGTTATTGATTGGACCTTCCCGCACACTGCAAGAAGAGCTGGTGCAAGCCTATGAGCGGTTTAACTTTCCTGCTCGGATTGTTTGGGGTAGCCATGACAGTTTGATTTCAGGCGAAGACATGAGAACTCTGGCCGGGAGACTCCGGAACTCCAAGCTTCTGGTTTACGATGGCGCCGGGCACTCAGCCTACAATGATAGACCTGAATGGTTCAAACGGGACCTTTTGGAGCTGTACGCCACAGCAGAATAGCGTTCAGGGCACGGTTGGTTTGGCGATTATGACATAGTGGTAGGCGCCTGCATCTTTAATGCTGTCGATTTGGAAGCCTGCCCCTTGAAGTAGCCCTGATGCTTCCGCCTCGCTGAATCTTATTTTCTCGTTTGGGCCAAACGGCATGCCCTCTTTTTTCCAGTCTAAATCAACCAGCACCCCAGAAGGCTTAACCATATCTCTGGCGTTTTTTAGCACTTTAGCTGGGTCACCGAAATCATGCAGGACCATGCTGTAGAGGATACAGTCGGCGCACGCCTTGCAGAAAACCGTCTCTTCAGCCGCGGCAACCTTTGCAGTGATGTTTGTTAAGCCTTGAGCTTTTGCCTCACGAATGAGTTTTTCTATTGCTTGCGTGTCGACATCAACGGCGTAAACTTTGCCGCTCTGACCAACTTTTTTTGCGGCAAGAATGCTAAAGAAACCGTCTCCACACCCTATATCCATGAAAACCATGCCTGCATGTAGGTCTTGTAGTACTGCTTCTGGGTTGTACCATGAACGCCGTGTTTCTTCGTCTAGATTAAAGCTGCCGTGGCATGCCAAGCTGCATACCCACATGGTTATGGCTGAAGAAGCTCTCGGATTTGTTTCTCGTGCGTTTGCCGTGTGGTAAGCGGGTAGATTTCTCGTTCGCACTCAAAAAACAATGGATCTTGACCGATGATTTTGGATAGTTGCTCGTCTGAATCCACGTTGACAATGAGCATGCTGCCTTGATGTCCGATGAGGTGGTAGCTGGCTTCGAGGGTTTTTTGGTTTTCTAGTTTGTCGAAGTATTGGAATTGAAGAGGAAGCTTTTTTGCCCATTTTTCCATGGGAACTTCACGCTTGACTTTTTGTATAATTAAAAACTTCATTTTTATTCCTTACTCAAAATTTTAGTGATTAAAAACTGGGATGGAAAAGGTTGTGGGGTGAGCATTATTGCTTGTTTTCACCGCCTCGCTTCATCATCTCAGGCAGTCTGGTTGACATCTTAGACATAGCATCTTTGGCTAAGTCCATAAGCTCACTGTTGATTTCTAGTTCGATTGTAACTTTCATGCGTCCTTTCTTTTCAGCCATCATTTCAGTCATGGAACCACCTCCTAAACTGTTTAAACTGTGATGGAAACAAGTTACCTAGAAGATGAATTGCTTGAATGCCTGTTAGATCTAGGTCGATTTCTATGAGGTAGTGAAATTTGCCTTTGCGTTTGGTTTTAGTTTTAAAGTCGCCTATTGCTCCTGCCTCTTTGAAGCGGTTCAGCTGCTGATTAAGCAACAACGTTATGGCTGTTGGTGCCAGAGGCTCGAAAACAAAAGCTACTCGTAGGAGGACTCGTATGACGCTTTGGATTAGCGAATCAGAAATTGACAACTTCTATTCTCTCCAGCCCGCGGAAGGTTGTGAGCGCTTGTTGTTTCTAGAATAAACAGGCTTCCTTTTAAATAGTGAGGCGCGAATTTTTTAAAGGTTGTGTGACTGTTAGTATTCAACAACAAAGGCTGGTTTTAAAGGGTTGTCGCTTGAGGAGTTGAACTACCAAATTTACGGCTGCAAGAAATGCAGGCTCTGGCAGGGAGCAAAACATGGCGTGCCAGGTGAGGGACCAGTGGACGCTGAAATCATGTTGGTGGGGCAGAACCCGGGCGTTGAAGAAGACGAGGTGGGCAGGCCGTTTGTAGGCAGAGCAGGCAAGTACTTAACTCGTGTGCTTGCCGAAAATGGGTTGAAACGTGAAGACTTGTTTATAACCAACATCGTCAAGCATAAGACGCCGAAAAACCGAAAGCCCTACGCTGACGAGATAGCCGCTTGCCTGCCATACTTGATGGAGCAAATAAATATAATTAAGCCCAAGAAAATTGTGTTGATGGGGGTGGCGGCGCGTCAAACTCCGCGAATAAAAGGAATTGAGTACTGTGAAGTTATTCATCCTCAAGCAGCTTCACGCTTTCCTCGTATGGGAAAAAAGTTTCAAGAACAGGTTTCTATGGAGTTAAAAAAGTAAGGTCTCCTGTGCTTTTATCGTGTTTGCAGGTTTTATTGCTTGTGAGTAAATCTGCGAAGTCTAAAGTTAGCTTTAGATTCAGCCTTGAATTAGTTGTTTGACGAAGGTAACGAGCGTGCCTTAATAATTCGGTGTCTAATGGCTAAGAGCGCTAAGCAGATAACCAGCAGCAGTGCCGCTATGATTATTGCTAGTTGAGGTGCAAAACTTTCAAGGATTGATAAAGTCGATGTGGTTGGTTTCGAAGTCGGTGGTTGAGTATTGTCTCCTGTCGGTTTGGGGATTAGTCGTGGCTCGGATGTGGAGATTGTTGATGAAGGAGTTGAGATTGCGTTGACTACTGTTATTGATGAATCTTGAGTTATGTGTTCAATTGGTAATGAGACTCTTGGGTCTCGATCGGTTGGGGGATAATCGGATAATTCGCTTTCTAAGTCAAGGGCAGAATTTCCAAGGCTAGTTGGCTTAAAGGTTATTTTTACAATGTTTCCGCTTCCGCTAAATGGTGCAGCGGGAGCCATCGCTGTGGCAACCAGCCTGTATTCGCCCCTTGCTTGGGTTAGATTGTTTTCTGCGATAAATACTGATCTGGAACTTGGGTTTTCATGCAGTACTCCGTCAGAATGAGATTCTACACCTAAACGCAAATCAACGTTTGTAGCTTGCAGAATGGCTGGGTCCCAATTGAGCACTATTTCGAGTCCATAGAGATTATTTACATTAACAACTGCTATGGTGACCACAAAAGACTCTCCTAGACTGGCAGTTGTCGACGTCTCGATTTTCACGGTTGCTAAGCTTTGAGCGGATACAGCGTTTACTGAGCAAATTGTCGGGATAATAAGAGTAACTAGCAGAACAATTGTTCGGGCAGTTAAACCTAAACCTTTCATATCTTTCGCATTTCTCCTAATCTACCTTAAATACTATTTTGTTTTTGCCTTTTTTCTGCCGCTTAACTTTGTTTTTCTTTTCCATCTCTGCCAACAGTATGCTTGTTTTAGCCCTTGAGAATTTCAATTTACTGCAAATTTCCGATTGTTTTATGCCTCCACCTGAAGCCTTCAGTAGTTGCAGAATTTTTTCTTCACTATTATTTGGTTCTTGCGGAATTGAAAGTCTTGTTAGGGATGGTTTTTCTTTGCGTTTTCTTCTGTAGATGAATATCGTCAGGCAAGTGGCGCCTATTGCAGTAGAGCTTATGATTGAGATTATGGTTATGGGTATCTCCTGGTTGATAGTCATGTTTTGTTTTGTGAGCTGAACGCTTGAGTACGCTGTGAGGAAATCTTTAGTTCTATACCAATGCAGAGTCCTTGAAGAATTGTTATGTTCATTAGGAAACGGGGCAACCAAAGTCAACGCAAAATTTTCCGGGTAAGTTATGTATAATTCGCCATCGCCTATCAGGAGCGAAAAGAAGTTATCGGTGAAGACATCGCCGAAACAAATTTGGTCTTTGTTTGTTACGCTAAAGTTTTTCCAAGTGAAGCTGTACTGAATGTTTTTTGATGCGCTCTCCCATTGAATATCGCTTCTTATCTCTAGTGAAGCTAAATCAAGCGCCATGTCCCTGTTTGCTGAATTCTTTGAGGACTCAATCATTGAATGAAGCTTTTTTTCGTAGTCTTCCCAGTCAGCTACTTGGGATTCAAGGTCAGTTACATGTATTATTCTCCAGCGGGCAGAACCGTCCGTGTGGATGTTTATGTTGTATTCAATATGGTCAGGGATAGCCAAAGCAGTAAGTGGCAATAGAAAGATTATCGTTATAACGCATATTGCAAGTGATTGTTTCATTGTAACTCTTAATATCGATATTCTTCTCCTTTGATTATTTAAGACTTTAAACCCAAAGTGGACAAATTCGCCCTCTTCGAAAACTCGAAATTACCGAAATTTTGCTACTAAAATGATGCTTAAAATCCAAAAATAAACAATAATGAACAGTAAAAGCGCTAAATAAACACAAATTGGAGTTTGATTGTCAAAACGGTCACAGATAGCCTTTTATCGCAAAACTGACTGTAATTCTGACAGAGGAATAAAAGAAGAATGCGAAAACTCATAACCGCCTTATTCATCACAATAATAGCTGTTAGTTGTTTTAGCGGAACCATTGGACAAGTGCTAGCTCAACCATCCGCTGATCAAACTGGGCCATCTGGAACGCCTCCACCGCTCATCATACGTTGGATGCGCTTTAACGGCGCTGTTACGCATTGGGAAACTGAGTCATATCATGGGATAATTACTGTGAACGCAAAAACTGCAAATGTGCCACCGCCACTGTTTAAGCCTTGGGTTACTGTGCACGCCGTGTGGTCAAATGAGCAGCGACCGTTTGATAGTGACACAAAACCTGTTGGGCAAACAACCTATACACACTATAGCGCACGGCTAGTCATGTTAAGGGTGATTAGAAGGCAGGAAGGCATCCTTGTGAACATAACAGGACTTTGGAATGTTAACAAGGTAAAGATTACTTCTGACTTTAGCGAAAACGGAGAATTAATCAAGTCAGTGCGTGAAGTAACCCCGATAGCTACTAGGATAAAAGGACAACTGCTTATAACCGATAACTGGAAAAAGTTCACTCTCGAATTTGAAAGCCTCGATGCACTAAATGGCGTTGGAATCAAGATGGTAACATCTACGAAAGCTATTAACCCCTTCAGCCCAAATGCAAGCCCAACAGTATCTTCCAATGATTTGATGCAAATCGTAAGGTGCTTTAAAGCCATGCCTGGATTCGGCAACTACAACGCTGATTTAGATCACAATAAGGATTCTAAGATTGACTTAGCCGATTTAACAACAGCAGCAGCCAACATGTAAACATCCCTCCCCTTCCTCTTTTTTCCCTTTTGAACGCTGCAACCGTCAATTCGCATTCATCTCTGCATTCATATTAGTGGTTTATTGCAGAATCCTTAGAGGGGGTAGGTCGGTATTGGCAAAAAACCAGCCGATTAAAATGTTGAAAACCTCAAAAAATCACGCTTTTTTTATACAGTTAAAATTTTACTGGTTGCACTGAATTATTTTTTCGAGTTAGGATAAAATTTTTTCTTTGTGTGCGTGTGGCGGTTTTACTGCTGCCACAAGACTGCAAAAGAGGGCAATTGCTTTTTGTTTATACAACGTTTTTCTGCGCCTGTTGGGATGTGGGATATGCATTTTTCTCCACATGCCCTGCATGGTTCTATGTTGGAAGCGACTGGATGTGGATGTGAAAATATGTATCGCCTGTTTTTTTTCTCCACAACTACATGCAAGGAAAAGCAGCTTAAGATTGTCAATGAACATAAAGACAGTGGGATTAACCAAACAATTTTGTCTACTGATTATGAAGGCGAACTGTTAGACATTTTGGCTCCTTTCGATTTTTTAGGTCAGCAGTTTCTTTGGTAAAGAGATTGTCAAGCCGCTTTTCTCATCCAGAAGCTTTAAGTTCAATTAAAGTATTGAAAAAACCCAATCTGCAAGATCAAGCATCGTTCAGCAGAGGGGCCGTCGTCTAGCATGGATTAAGGCAGACATGTTCACCATGCTGCTGTCTATGGATACATGCCTGGGGCGCATGCGATCCTGGGTTCAAATCCCAGCGGCCCCACCAATGCTCACGTTAAAAAGTACCATTTTTTCCCCTCTTTTTTATCGCCTACTTCTAAATTAAGCAAATTAACGAGTCAACAATCAACCTTTTCAAACGTTTTTTACTGTATGGACTGCGTTTTTTGGTGTGGGCGCTGCTCTGAACCGTCTATGCAGGGCAGGATGTCAGTTAATCGTATAGCGTCAAGCGAGGCTTGCGAACACTTAAAACTTAGAGCCCAAACGGAGGAGGCTTAAGTTTTGGTGCCGTCTGATCGAACCGTTGAACCCGCTTCACGTAAAGGAGTTCAACAGTTCAATGGCAAAATTGAACTTTTAGGGTTCTCACCGCGCGGTCTGCGGATTCTGGGCGTTTTAGGCACGCCAGACTGCACTGCAAGCGATGCTGCCAAGATTGTGGGATGCTCCAAAAGCCTGGTTTCCCATTGGAAAGACCACGCCATAAAAGTTGGCACCCTACGATTGCAGACAGGCGGGATAGTGAAGTATTATGAGCTCACGCCTTTTGGAGCTAAATTTCTTGCCAGTTCAACGGACTTCACTACGGGTGAGCGCTGCGTTGCGATGGGAGCAGTGCATGTTTTGGAGGACCATGCTGTCAAATACGAGATTCTCAAAGAAGAAGACAAGGCTCATCCTATCGATTGGCGCAGGCTTGGTAAGCCTCGTAACTGGGTTAAGTTGGGCTTTAAGCTGGGAAACGTTCGAGTGGTCAAGACTTCAAGGCATATTATTATTCATCCCGGGAAGCTTCGGGATTTCAACGCTGATAGAGTTCTTGTTATGGCTGGCGAGATAGTCGGTCGAGTGCGCCTAGAGCTTATGACACGTTTTGGAATGGTTCTTAGTGAAGAAGGTACTCCGCTGCATGACCCTGTTTGGGAGGTTTTCACTATAGAGGCTGAGGCGCTTAACGGTTCTGGAACCTTCAAAGTCCACATGGCAAATGGCGCCACAGGTGGATTAGATAACAGTCCGCCTGACCGCAAACGACATTTTGAGTACAACCGAAAAGAACTGGCGGTAGCAGCAGTTCGGAGTCCAGAACTTTTTGTAGAGTTAGCTCAAAAAGTTGACGCTTTAATTCAGACGGTAAACGGTTTGGTCACTGTTAACGAGAAGCTGGTTAGTTTACTAACCCAAGCTTTCGGTCCAGCCGACGAAAAGGGCAACGAAACGGCCAAGAGTGGTAGTGGAGGGAACTTTTATGTCAGGTAATCTTGTTTACGGAAACGTACTAGCGGAAGTTAAAACCTGTTCAAAAGCACTTTTGGCACTATGCCGTGGGGATGGGAAAAGACCATGCTTTTTACAAGTTGCTTTTCTGCGCAGTTGGTCCTGATTACTCACTGCTAATTTTGCCCTGTGTTGATGGAGCAAAAAACATGGAGTGCGCATTTTGACATGGAAGAATCCGAAAAGCCTGTTCAGAACCAGAAAAACAAACGCAGCCAAAGCGATAAGATAGGTCGCTTGAAGTATAATCAGCAACTCCTCAAGCAGACGCTGTCAGAGATAGAAGAAGTTAAGCTTATGCTACGAACAATCTTTGCCGGACTCAAGGGCTCATTCGACTTTGAGCAGTCACTAATCAGCGTGTGGCCTGCAGGGATGAGGTAGACCGAGAGATTATTCAACTTCTCTATGAAGCAGGTTCTATAGGCTTATTGCCCAAAGATATGCAATCTAAGCTTGAGCGCTTCAAAGTTACACGTCACCAGATAAGTAGAAGAATTCTCAAAATGAACAAGCGATTAGAAAAAGAGTTCGGTGAACATATTGCGGAAAAGAGAGGCTGGCATTGGGCGCTCTCGAGTTTTGCCATGGAAATTTGGGGAGAGATTGACCCAATTTCTTCAACTTGGTTTTTAGTGTCGGAAAGAAACGTACGGCGCCGATGAATAACACCTGAATGAAAAAGCATTTTAATTCAAACTAACGCCTAAAGTATATGGCTCCAAAGACTATTGCTATAATTAATATGAAAGGTGGGGTTGGAAAAACAACTTTAACGTGGAACCTAGCTCAACACCTCTTTTCCAATCACGATAAAAAAGTTCTTATCATTGATTTGGACCCACAAGCCAATGCAACTGTTCTAGGCTTGAGTGAAGAGGAATTTAAAGAACACAAGCAAAACAAAAAAACAATTGCTGACTTGTTTATCAACTGTTATCGGAAGTATGGACCGTTTCCAAAACCCAAAAGTGGCACAATAGTCGATTACAAAGACTACATATTCCGAAGAGAAGTATCAATAGACAAACAAGCATATCTGGATTTGGTCCCGTCTGAACTTGATTTGAGCGCAGTTCTAAAAGGTGCATACATAGATCCATTTATGCTGGAAAACGTACTCGGCTTGCCCTATTTCAACAAATACGAGTACATTTTGATTGATTGTGCTCCTACAAACTCGATTCTAACAACTTTGTCCTTGAATGCAGCAAAGAAAATTTTGGTTCCTGTAATGGCAGATACCTTTGCCGTATACGGCGTTGAACTGATGCAGGAAGTTCTTCGGCAACATAAAGAAGATTTTAATGTTGAGGTTGGCATCATAGGTTTGGTTTTTATGCGCTGGGAAGAAAAAAAGGCCAATCAGCAAGAGTTTAAGGAGAAAATCGTTGCTGCTTGGGGGGGCACTACCTTTAGGAATAGTATCCGAAACAATGATTGGTACAAAATTGCAAATGGAAGAAGAACGGATATTTCACAATCAGCCGCGCATGACGAAGTCAAGCGCGAATTTACCGCTTTTACGAGGGAGTTCATTGAAAAAACAGAATGAAGAAACTAAGATCCTTACCAAAAATGAACCTGAAAAAGGAATTCCAAATAAGCTTGAAATTGAACAAATATGCCAAAAAGAATACGACGCTTTAATCAGAAGTCTTCGAGCTTATCTTGAGTCGCAACCTAACTCTGAAACATGTGTAAAGAAAATTCGATTGATAAAGATGTCTCTTCAAAAAAGAGTCCAAAGAGAAAAAGGAAAAGTGCTAACTTTCGATGAATATAGCTTCACAACGATGAAGAAATTGAGAAATGAAATTCTCCACAACAGGAAAATAGCCAACTTTACCTTACTTGAGTTTGGAAATTGGCTTTGGAAGGAGATAGCTTTAGTTTACGCTGATGATGTTAATGCTCTATACAACACACTCTCCTATATTATTCAAACAAAAGATTTGGTTGAACTGGAGCCCAATTGTTCAGCAGAAGACGTAACCAAGTACTTCAGTAACATTTATGAAAGCAAGAACGGTGAAGAGAAATCTGAAATAATCAGAATTCTAATTCCCATGGTTTTTTCACGGTTTAGCGAAAAAATGAAGCAATAATTGGAAAGGACAATGAGCGAATGAGAATTCACTCAAGAAAGATAAAAGAAGATTTCAACGCCTATTACGACGATTTTGAATCCTCCATTCAGAGAAGCATGAAAGTCAACAAAGGAAATGACAAACTCTTCAAGACCATTTATCCGTTATTTGTTTTGCTAGAGACCCTCTTTTCTCCGTCGTATTTTCTTGATCCAACCAAACAGATTGAACTTGACCAAGCTATCGAGTCGGGTAAAAAGGGAAAGATAATGGACGCAAGACGCGCCCTATCCAGGACAAAAATCTCTAGCGAGCTGCGTAAGGGGCTAAAAAAACAATATTTTACGCCGTACCTGAATGAGTTGTATTCCGACGTTTTCTTGCTACTTAATCAGTATTATCTCAACAATTATCGAGGTTGTTATCTCTACCTCCGTCGGTTCCTTGAAGACTTATACAAACATATTTACTACTTTGATCACAGGCAGGAGTTCTATATGATTTCCTCAGGAACTTCGGAATTTGAGTTAGGAATTACCCCGCAATTCTTGAGGGATTATCTGGAAAAAGTATCCTATTTATGTTACCTCAAAAACTACGACACAAACTTTGAAAAGTTAACCGAAAGTAATACTCTGCAAAAGAAACAAACCATGTTTGACTTAAATCACCAACTCTACTCAAGAGCATCAGCTTTTGTTCATCCATCAGGTCGAACATTTATGAGCCATTTCACATCAAATTCAGACCTTATTTTTGACGAGAAGAACTCGCTGATTGTAAATAGAATCAGCAAGCGTGCAATTAGTGTTAGTATTGTTTTTCTCGTATCAATGCATTTCCAGCAATTTCTACAATTTAACGAATTTGAAAAGGATTTAGTTTTTTCTGCCTTTAAGGGGCAGAGGAAGTCAAATTTTAGAAGAGTTTTGGGTATATAACAACAAAGATATAACAAATACAATGGTCTTTCGAGAATAGTTTTTAGAAGTCTTAACCTATTCTGGTCCGTTCCCGCTTTGTCAGGTGCATTAATTATATTTCCTTGTTAACCTGCGTTTTTTAATAGAAACTTATGAGGTTTACTGGATTTATTGACTTTCACTATTCCTTTGCCTGTTAATTTATAGAGTTCGACTCTAACAAAGTTCGGGGATTCACCGATTGCTTTGGCAATGCCGCTAACCGTATTGTTTCCCTTTTCTATTTGTCCGAGTAGAGTTGCCTCGATAATTTTTCGTTCTGCCATTTTTCTTAGTGTTTTTTCGATTGGAGCTTCAATGCCATATTTTGTTTTGAGGTCTTGCAGGTTTTGGTAAAGTGCGTCTTCCCAGCATACGCCTGATTCTTGGGATTGCCTCTTGCATTCCTGAGCTATGATTTCCCAGTTGAGGCCCGATTGGGCAAGTATTCGGGTATCACTCAAATCAGCGTCCCTTGTGGTAATTCCTTTGAATAGAAAAAGGTCCTCTTTTGAGGCTATGAGAATTTTTAGTTTGGTGCCTTGGTAGAGTGGTTTTGCTCTATTCTGCATCTCGGTTGAAAGGGTTAATTTGCCGCAGACTTTAGTTAGAAACAGGTCCCAGCGGAACCCATCTTTGTTTTCCAGTATGGCGCTAGTTTGCATCTCGCTGTATGCTCTGGTGATGACTATTGGGTTTGGTTCCTTGTAGCCTATAGTGCCTAATGCTGCTTGTAGGCTGTTTAGGTCTTCTTGGTTTGTGAGTATGATGTCTATGTCTTTGGTTGCAACCTTTAGACCATAAAACGCCATGGCGCCGCCACCGATCAAGTAAAGCGCAATGCAACGTTTTACTGTGCTGTCTAGCTTGTCGAATTCTAGTTTAAGATAGTCTCTATCAAAGGAGCGTCTTTGAGTCATTAAGCCTCCACTCCATAATCACGGGCTTTCTCAGCAAAGTCGCCCCATGTAGGTAGCAGCTGCCCTTCGGGACGTATGTGAGTTTGCAGGAATTCCAGCATACCTTCTACTTGCTTTTCAAGCCCAAGGCGCTCAGCTTCCCTTAAAAGGTATGTTTTGCCTATTTGCTTTTCAGCTTTTTTAAGTAGCAACAGAGCGTAAGTTGAATATCGCACACTGTCCAACTCTAATAAAAGTGTATGCAACACTGCATCCTCAGGCTTGATTGTTTCTTTTGTAGTTGAGTAGAAGTAGACGTCAAATTCTGAGAACAGCGGCAGGTCATACTCAGGGAAAATTGAGGTCGCGGTTTTGTGGAAATCTCCAGATGGGGGCTCTGCAGATTTGGGCGCTCGAACTAGAAATTCCATACCTATTTGCCAGAGGATAACAGAGTTTTCAGAGAGAGACTTGGCGATTTTGTTAACAAAATATCGCTCATATTCTCTTAGGAAATCTGCAAGAATTTGGAAGCGAGTATTGATTTGGTATCCTTTCTGAGTCTCTGCGATTATCCCTCTTGCTTTTAGTTCTTTGAGGTAACGCCAAAGTGTAGCGCCTGAAAACATTGATAAGTCGCCATCATCGAGCGTTCGGAAAAGGATTTCAACTGATTTCCCGCTAAGTATATTTTCCCAATCAATAAAATCGTAGGATAACAACAAATCCCTAAGAAGAGAAGCATGCTTAGTCTCACTAAAATATGCGGTTTTTTGGTTTCCTTCGGCAGCGGTTTGGATAATTCCTTTCTGCTGGAGCTTTTTTAAATTACGCGAGAGGAAGGCTGGCTTTATTTGAACAAGCGCTTTAATCTTCAGGAGAGATTGCTTGCCCTTAGCGAGCTCTCTAAGTAACCGTATTTCTGTTTTGTTGAAAGCATATTGGGGAACGTAACTTTTCATGGCATTTCATTAAAGTAAAATACTATATAAGCTTTTTACTGTTATGAAATGCAATGAACATCAGCCAAATAAACAATGGCAGCTTTGGCGCAGTTTTTGCGTCACATGCCGTTG
>QYYE01000040.1 GCA_003589585.1 Candidatus Bathyarchaeota archaeon | reverse complement strand
GCCTATTTTCTCCGCGTCCATTACAGCTTGCAGGTAAAAACCAGCATCCCAATCCGTAAAGTATGGATAACCTATGTCTGCACCTGCAAGTCCAGTTTCAGCAACTACGCCAACGCCAGGTTGAAAATAATTCCATGCATTTTTAGCTAGGATCAACCAGTAAGCTGTTGAATAATCGTTTTCGTCTGCAGTGACGGCAAGTCCTGCAAGAGAGCCCAATGCTAACAAGCAAGCAAGAAAAAGAGCGAAAATCTTTGCGTATGTGCGAGGGTTAATAATGCGTCCTCTTATTTTTTTTAGCAAGGCGGGAGCTAGTAGCGAATAGGCTGGGAGAATAGCGTTTACTGGCATGTGCGCTTTTATTTTTGGGTAAACGAGTAATTTTTCAAGCAAAAGAATCACTTGTCAAAAACTTGGTAGCTAACCTAATCTACTGTCTATACAATTGATGGCTATGTCAACAGTAAGGTAAGTTTTAGCAAGCTGTTGGTATCCATCGTATATGTAACCAAGCAACTTAGCCTAAATAGGTATGTGACTGTACCTGCACAGCAACAGCTGCTGGCTTCCATTAGATTAAGCTTATTTGCTGAAGTGTAATTTTTTTGTGTCCTATTGGAAATGGAATTTAGGTCTTTTTTAGGCGTTTTTGGACTTAGTGTTTGTTTTTGTTAGTTGTTGCTGCCAAGATCCCTCCTCCCTCCGCAACAACCAGCAGTTTAAGCTAAAGGTTGCTTTGGCGTCAGGTTACGGTTTGGGTTTTGTGCTGGTTGTGCAGGTTGCCAAAATTAGTAGAAGGAAAGTTTTTGGCACTGATGAAAAGGTGGTTGGGTTATCGGGTTCCCCACTTTTTGTCTCTCAAGGTGAGAACGCTGTATATGAATATGGGGACGCTAATTACAGAGAATATTAATTGAAAAGTAACCCGTGATGTCCAAGCATGAGTGTGTTTCCTTGCGTACAAAGCGTATAGAAAACCCAGCAGTGTCAAGCTAATAATATAGTACAATGTTGCAAGGTACCCTTCCTCAATTATGAATGGGCAAAGGAAAATCATAAAAAAAAGGAACCCATAGTTAATAAAATGCATAAGGGTACTTAAGTAAAAAAAGACGCTTTTTGACTTGCGCCTATACGCAAATGTCGCCAAGTAAAAAGTTTCTCGAATCCAGCTTTTTGTCCAACGCACTTGTTGTTTGAGGAACTTCCTCGCTGTGTCAGGAACAACTGTTTGGGCAACGGCGTTAGTTTGGTATAATGCTTCATACCCCTGTTTCATGATTAAGTTTGTTATTGCCCGGTCAACACCAGCAGTCACTTCAAGCCCCATGAATTTTCCATAGAGCCACTCTTTTTCTACATCCGGCGTGATTGCGCTTCGACGATGAGCTGAGAAAGCTCCAGCACAACATGATACCATGCCAATCTCGGACTCTGCACCGCGAAATACGCGAAAACCTATGAAGTACCAAACCTCTTGAAATTTAGTTAATAGGTTTCTGCTCCAGTTTTGAACTTTCAGGTGACCACTCACTGAGCCAACTTTGGGGTCTTTGAATGGCGCTACTATATTTTTTATCGAATCCTCTTCAAGGGTCGTGTCAGAATCAAGAAAAACAAGGATTTCTCCGGTTGAGACTTTGATGCCTTCCATGCGGGCAAACTTGTTACCTCGATTCTTTCCGAATATGGTGATTTTTACCTCATCGGGGTTAATTAATTTGCTGAGTTCCTTAACAGAGTCGTTGGCGCTGCCGTCGTCAACAATAACGATCTCTTTCTTGTCTTTAGGATAATTTGTTTTTTGAGCAGACTCAATCACTTGTTTGAGAATTTCTAAGGGTTCGTTATAAACCGCCAGAACTATGCTTACTTTAGGCTGGTAATTAGGGTCTACAGGCACCGTTTTATACCTAGTTGATAAGCTAAGAACTATGCCTAGTACGGTTGATGTGCCTATGGCATATAGAAACAGGGCAGGATTGTATAAGTGTGTTATCCTATAAATCAGCGCTAAGGATATGCCTATTATGATTGTCATTATCGCCAATTTTGTGTGCTTCATTATACGCAAACCAGCCTAACGCTGAGGCGAATGCTTCTTTGTCAAATGTAGTAGCGACGGCTGTTCATAATAGGGTTTCGATTGCTTGCTAAAATGTTGAATATAGTTTTCGTTTGTCTTTATGGCGCCCCGAAGAAGTTCTGCTTCTGTCGATAAGCTTGCCAGAAATGCTGTGTCTTTGGGGAGGCATTCTTTGCCAATGCCATCCCTAGCCTCCAACAGGTTTACATTCCATTTTGTATTTATTGCTTCACGCCACTCATCAAAGTCTAAGCCATTTTTGTAAGCTATCAGTTTAAGCTCTTCCACGAATGCAATTTCCACGTATCGATGGGCATTCTCGGCGATTTTGGTCGCTTCAGCAACCTCTAAACTGGATACTTGATGCAGGGGGATTTTCAGTTTATTGTAAAACTTTTCGGCTTTTTGCATGCCCTCCTCATCAAATGCACCTAAAACCCGTAACTGCCTTACGCCGTGGTTTTGCTGGTCTTCTTCCCACCACCTGTGAGGACAAACCGCAACGTATCTTAAACCGTATTTCAGAGCCATTTTTCTTGCTGTACCAACAGCAAGGGTTGACTCAAAACACACCAATGCCTCAGAGTTTAGGGCACTAATCATTCTACAACAACTATCTATAGCCGTCATATCAGGTGTGCCATTTCTATAATAGGTGTTAACGCAAACAACATAGACGTCGGCACGCTCCGGGAATGTGGAAGCTTTTATGCCGTTGTTTAATGCTTTTGCAACAGCTTGCTCGTTTATATCATATCCACTGGTACTTGGAAAATACCGACGTGTATATACCGCGACCGACAAGCCTATGTTTCCTAGACCCATGATGCAAATTTTCAATTTTTCCATTCTTCCAATTAAGACTGCTTGAAAATAAAAAGCTATGCCTTAATTCAGTCCTTATTTCTTGACCAAACATGCAAGCCTTAGTTTGCAATTACGCTCTGTTAGGTCATCAACTTGGTGCTCTACTTTTGCTTTGTAGTTGCTGATGGTTAAATCGCCAAAATGACCTTGGCAATCGAGCTTCGAAGGTAACAATCGGTTCAGGTATACCTCATTTTTATCTTGGTATAACCAAAAGCGATAAACACCTCTTCAACAAACAACAGTTAACTTACAGTTAAACAACATTGGGAACAAGAAATGAGTAAAGCTGCAGACATGGCCAGGGTTTCAGCGAAAGGCGGTTTCCATCTCCTCTGGGGCTTAGTAGCTTCTACGCTTATCTCATCCATAGGCACCATACTCATTGCCAGCATACTAGGCGAAGAAAGCTACGGTCTATATGGAATTGCTCTGGTTGCCCCAAATTTAATCGCCATTTTCAGAGACTGGGGAGTAAACACCGCCATGATAAGGTATTCTGCGCAATACAACAGCCAAAACGACACCGCCAAGATAAGAAGCATATTTGTATCTGGCGCAATTTTTGAGATAGTCTTAGGTTTAAGCCTTTCCTTGGCTGCAGTTTTCCTGTCGGACTTCTTAGCCCAACTTGTAAACCGTCCCACCATTAGTTTTCTTATCCAAATAGCTGCGTTAGTTATCCTAAGTGGAGCGTTAATCAACACGGCAACAGCAGCCTTTACTGGCTTGGAGAAAATGCATCTCAACAGTATCATGCTTATTATTCAATCGATTTTCAAAACAGGGCTGATTATTGCGCTTGTTCTTTTGGGCTTGGGCACACTTGGGGCTGTGTTAGGCTTCATGCTTTCCGTTTTAATTGCTGGATCAATTGGTATGTTGCTTATGTGGACTATGTACAAGTCCTTGCCTAAGCCAACCAACGGTCAACTTGAAATTTTAGCCACAACAAAAACCCTGCTCAAGTATGGATTGCCCTTGTCCATCGGTGCTATCTTGGCGGGTTTTCTGTTGCAGTTTTACCAGATAATACTGCCAATCTATGTAACTGACAACGCTATCATCGGCAATTATAATGTGGCACAAAACTTCGTTGTGTTAATTACCTTCTTTGCTACGCCAGTAACAACCATGCTTTTCCCCGCCTTCTCAAAGCTAAATCCCCAAAAAGAATCCGAGACTCTAAAGAACGTCTTCCAATATTCAGTAAAGTACGCTTCTTTGCTTGTTGTGCCTGTTACGGCTATGGTTATCGCTCTCTCTCAGCCTGCAATCGGCACTATATTCCAAGACAGGTATGCCCTGGCGCCCTTGTTTTTGGTGTTATTATCAATCAGTTACTTTTACACTGCCATAGGAAACCTTAGTGCGGCTAACCTCATAAACGGCCAAGGATACACGACGTATGTCCTAAAGCTCACCGTATTAACAGCTGCTCTGGGCTTTCCTGTAAGTTATGTGTTGGTTTCTAATTTTGGAGTGGTTGGTTTGATTGTTACAACTTTGACGGTTGGTCTTCCAAGTTTGGTTTTGAGCTTGCGTTTCATTAAAAAGCACTTTGGCGTTTCAGTGGATTGGGTTTCGTCGGCAAAGATACTGTTCTCTTCTGCAACTGCTGCCATCTTAACCTACCTTTTAATTTCCCAGTTGACCCTAGGCAACCCCATAGAATTAGCCCTTGGCGTTATCGTATTCCTGATTGCCTTTGTCTTCGTGGCATTGCTAACTCGAACGGTAAGTAAAGCTGACATTAGTAACCTTCGAGAAATTGTCAATGCGCTTGGACCTCTTCGCGGTCTGTTGAATCTTTTGCTTAATGTTATCGAGAAGATGATGGAAATTCTTCAGCCATCTTAAAATGAATCGCTATTTGGGCTAGCATCCATTTTTGTAGAAGCCTTCCAAAAAGTTTCAGGAGATTATAACAAAGCTCTCATCTATGCCTTTGCTGCAATCACGATTTTGTGTGTTTAACGCTCGGTATTTGCCGCAGTATTTTCCTCCAACATGGGCGCATGTATAGCTTGAGCTTGAGTAGAGGTTGCATACGCGAGTGAACTTGCATTTCTTTTGTCTAACAAGCAGTTGAGAAAGTAAATTAGACTTTTGGCGTTTCAAAACTTTCTTCTCCTTAACTGTTTACCTTAGGAAGCGCTTTAACTGTTATTTGTTTAATTCATTAATAGCACTTTGTGACTGTATCAATACAGCTACAACCAACTTGCAGTGCATTTAATAGGTAATAGTAAGCCATAATACGAAGATAATGCTCAATGAGTAGGTGATTGACATGAAGGCACTTGTTTTAAGTGGGGGCAAAGGCACCAGACTCAGACCCTTAACGTTCACTTGTGCTAAACAGCTTATCCCAGTAGCAAACAAGCCGATCTTAGGGTACGTTCTTGACCAAGTGAAAGCTACTAACATAAAAAAGGTAGGAATCATCACAGCGCCTGAGACAGGGCAGTTTGTTAAGGATTATGTTTCCGACGGCTCAGCATGGAGCCTCAATGTTACTTACATTCCTCAGGAACCCTTGGGCCTGGCGCACGCCGTTAAAACTGCTAGACGCTTTTTAGGTCAGGATTCTTTTGTCATGTGTTTGGGCGATAACGTGACGGGTCAAGGTTTGAACTCGTTTGTTAAAAAATTTAAGGCTGAGGGTTTGGATGCGCTTATTATTCTCAAAGAAGTAGAGAATCCGTCGAGTTTTGGGATAGCTCAACTTGATGAGCAGGGCAACATTGTACGGTTGGTAGAGAAGCCTAAAATACCCATGGGCAATCTTGCCATTATCGGCACTTACCTGTTCTCAAACAAGGTGCATCAAGCTATAGAACGAATCAAACCCTCATGGCGCGGTGAGCTAGAAATTACTGACGCTATCCAAGAGATGATTAACATGGGCTTTAAAGTGAAGGCGGAAATTTTGAACTCTTGGTGGCTAGACACAGGCAAAAAAGACGACATCCTCTCAGCTAACGCAAAAATATTAGACGAGTTTATTCAACGCGACATCAAGGGAACCGTAACCAACAGCACCATAGACGGGAGAGTCAAGGTGGACTTGGATGCAAAAATAGTTAACAGCACAGTTAGGGGACCATGCATTATCGGGAAGAACGTGTTGATTGAAAACTCATTTATCGGGCCATATACTAGTGTTGGGGATGGTTCCAAAATCTTCAATTCGAACCTTGAATACTGCGTCATACAGGAGGATGTAGTGATTAAGGATGTGGAGCGAATTGAAGACAGTTTGATAGGCAAAAACGCAAAGGTGACGCGGAACCCAAGGAGCAGAACTATTAAGCTGCATATGGGTGACTTCTCGGAAGTGGAAGTTTAAGGTGCCGCAAAAATAGGTAACTATTATAACTATTTTTAGAATAATATGGTTAAGCAAGCAGGTGGGCGGAGACAACTCATGTTAGACGGGATAAGAGTCAAATCAATCGATAGGTTTCCAGACGAGAGAGGTTTCTTTAGTGAAGTTATGCGCACTGACTGGAAAGACCTCTTTGCAGATGACACTGTCGCGCAGGCAAATCTGTCTTTAACATACCCCAACATTATACGGGCATGGCATAGGCATCTTAAAGGACAAACGGACTACTTCTTGGTTCTGAAGGGCTTAATAAAAATCTGTGCGTTTGATGAAAAAACAGATGAGCTTAACGAGATTGTTTCTAGCGGTTTAAATCTGCAGGTGGTACGGATGCCTGGTCACTATTGGCACGGGTTTAAAGCACTTGGCGATGAACCTGCAATGTTGCTGTATTTTACCACTAAATTGTATGACCCTGCTTACCCAGACGAGGAGCGCAGGCCGTGGAATGACCCAACACTTATTCCTAAAGTTGTTAACGGCAGGAGTGATGATTTGCGTGTTGGTAAACCTTGGGATTGGAATTTCCCGCCTCATAAGTGATGAACTATGAAGTTGTTAGTTACAGGCGGTTTAGGTTTCATCGGAAGCAACTTTTGCAAGTACATTCTTTCCAAGTACCCGGATTATGAATTGATTAATGTTGACAAGATGGGGATTGGCGCTAACCCGGCTAATCTGCGCGACATTGAAAACGACCGAAGATACACTTTCGTCAAAGGGGACATCTGTAACCCTCAGCTAATGAACCGACTGATTCATCAGGTGGACGCTGTGGTCAATGTTGCCGCTGAGACGCATGTGGACAGGAGCATTTCTGACCCTAACATCTTTCTCCAAAACAACACGCTGGGCACATTTACGATTTTGGAGGCTATCCGCAGGCATAATCACAAGGCAAGGCTTTTGCAGGTGTCCACCGATGAAGTTTACGGTGAAGCCCTCGAAGGCTCTTTTACGGAGAATACTCCGCCTAAACCTTCTAATCCTTACTCAGCCTCTAAAGCAGCCGCCGACATGTTCGCCTTATCTTACCATAAAACGTTCGGCTTAAACATATCAATTACACGGTGCACCAACAATTTCGGTCCTTACCAACTTCCAGAAAAGTTAATTCCAAAAACCGTCATCCGCGCCCTGAGAAACCTCCCCATACCAATCTACGGCACAGGCACCAACGTTCGAGACTGGATTTACGTGCAGGACCACTGCGAAGCGCTAGGAACAGTTTTAGAGAAGGGCAAGGCTGGCGAAATATACAATGTTTCAGCAGGAAACGAAATCCCAAACATTGAAATTGCCAAGAAAATCCTCGCTTTGTTAGGTAAACCTGAAAGCCTGATCACTTTCGTGGAAGACCGTCCTGGGCATGATACCCGTTACAGCTTGGACTCTTCGAAAATCCGCAATGAGTTGGGCTGGACCCCTAAGTTTAGTTTTGAAGAGTCTTTGGAGTCAACGGTTAAGTGGTATCTTGAAAACGAGCATTGGTGGACTCCGTTTGCCACTGACGTAATTTTGCATCCGACACCTTGGAAGCTGGGCGGTTTCCGTTGAAACTCTTAATCACTGGCGCGAGCGGACTTTACGGCTCAAAGCTGGCAGAGCTTGCCCTTTTGAGGGGAATTGAGGTTTTTTCTTGTGATGTGCAAGAGCTGCCTGTCTGCGGGAACTTTGTCAAGTTTGACGTTTCCGATAAGGGGTTGGTTGATGAGGCGTTTAGGCGGGTTAAGCCTGACGTTGTGGTTCACGCCGCGACCTTGACAGATGTGGACAAGTGTGAGTTGAACAAGGAGCTTGCTTGGAGCGTAAACGTGGCGGGCACAAGAAACATAGTTGAGGGCTCTTTGACTGCTGATTCTTTTCTGGTCTATATTTCAACCGATTACGTGTTTAACGGCAAAAAAGGCTACTACAAAGAAACAGACGAGCCCGACCCAATTAACTACTACGGAATCACCAAGCTAAAAGCAGAAGATCTGGTAAAAAACTCAGGCGTGGCTTATTGTATTGGGCGCCCAAGTGTTATTTACGGTTCTACTCCTGCAGCTGCAAAAGTCAACTTTGCCCTCTGGCTCATCGAAACTCTGCAGAAGGGTGGGCGGGCAAAAATCGTTACTGACCAATGGAATACTCCCACACTGAACACTAACTTGGCTGAGATGACCCTGGAAATTGTCGAGCGCAAGCTGACAGGGATTTTCCATTTATGTGGTGCTACACGTGTGAGCAGGTTCCAATTTGCCCAACTAATCGCCGAAACCTTCAACTTGGATAAGGGTTTGATAGATCCTGTGGAGTCGTCGATGTTTAGTTGGCCTGCAAAGCGACCTGCAGATTCGTCGCTGGACACTTCTAAGGCTCAGAGGGTGTTGCAAAATAAGCCGCTTGAGATTGGGGAAGCGTTGCAGCGATTGAAAGTTGAGCTTTCACAGAAAGGCCGTTGACTTACCCTGCTTACGATATTATCCTTAGGGGCACTAAACGCTCGCATTATCAACTCATTTGAAAAATAACTAAAATTGCGTGGTTATTCTTTGATTAGTTAAGATGCCTTGTCAGTGATTCGCCAATTCTGTCAGGCAATTGTTCCAAGGACGCTTTTATTTCTTGTTTTGTTGCCTTGACATCCCTTGATATACTTCCCTATTTGTTAGCCATTAGATTGAAGTTTTCGCTGGTCTCGTCGCGAAATGAATAGATTCCGTTTTCAAGGGCTAAAAACCTAAGTTTCGACCACTCAAGTGATTCCAAGTTTTCCCTTTCAAACTGAGTAAGCGGTGCAGGCCATAATCTATCTCAAATCCAACATAGGGCTTCCAGGATGCTTCAAATCCTTTTTCATCCTCCCAATAAATGTCTAATTTATCGACATGCAGGCTGAGAGGATTAGAAACATTCCCTTTAACGTTAATATCTTTGGTTAACTGTTCTATACTGTCTTTTGAGCCTTCACAGAAAACCTCGACTTTTCCATCGTTGAGATTTCTTACTAATCAGCTGATTCCTCTCCGATTAGCGTAAGCTTTCACAAGCGCTCGGTATCCTGAACCTTGAACCATCCCGTTCGCTATGAGCCTGGCTTTAGTCATGACTATTTCTTCCATCCCTTGTTAGAGTGAAAATTAAGGGGCAATTTGTTGCCCACTGATTTCATCCATCACAAAGTATCTGACAGTCGGTATTTAAGATTTAGCAAGAACATCGATGTTGCTCTAAGGATAAGCAGCGCAAAGCAAAAGGATGAGGGGTATATTTACAGCCTAATATCCAATGTATGCAGAAAACCCTAAGAGGGGAGGTCAGTAATGGCGGTTCCGACAGTCATTAGTATGTTGAAACTTGGGAAATTTCTCCTTGCCAGTTAACTGATAGAATCCTAAACGTAACTGTTATTATGCGAGTCACCTTTTATTAGGCATCATGTTTGGGAAGGCTCTATGAGACAGACCAGTGTTAAGCAAATCGCTAAGCAGCGGATTCAGACGCTTTTTGAGCAGGCAAAAGAAGTGTGCAAGACCAGCCCTGATCTGTCCATGCAGTACATCGCTTCGGCGAGGAAAATTGCTATGGCTGCCAAGATTCGTTTGCCCCTTGAGTTTAGGCGTCAAACCTGCAAGAACTGCAATATCGTGCTTGTGCATGGCTATAACTGTCGTGTGAGGACGCAGCAGAAAAGGGAGCCTCACCTTGTGGTTACGTGTTTAAATTGCGGTAATCAGACTCGTATAGTGTTAAGAGAAAAAAGGAAAGGTTGAGTAGAATTTGAGCAAGATAACTACCCGCATGAAGCGTCATGTTCGTCATGTGTTGAAAGATGAGAATCCAACCATTTGGGTTGGCAAAGAGGGGCTTACACCTCAACTTACAAGCGAAATTGAAAAGCAACTGCAAAAAAACAAAATGATTAAAGTACGGATTTTGCTAGCGGCGTTGGTAGGCGATAACACTGCGCAATCAATAGCCAGTTCGGCGGCTGAGCAAACTGGTGCAGCTTTGGTTGAAGTTAGGGGTCACGTGTTTATTCTTTTTAGAAAACGTAGAACGGTTGAACCTCAACATTGAAGTGTGGCTGCAAAAAAGAAAACCGCATGCTTTCAGGGCTAGTTTGCGGAAGAGTTTTGAAGTACAAGTGAAATGAAATAAGCCTAAAGTTGATGGAAGGTTAAAAAATTGAATTTGCCGTCTAAGCGAGTCCGAATATTACTGGTGCCGGTCCAAGTAGCGGTTAGCATTCTGATTCTGTATCTGCTCTTTCAAAACGTCAATTTGACACAGATGCAGAATATACTTACCAACACCAATATTCCGATTCTCTTAGTATCTATAGTCTTCTTCATTCTCTCATCGTTCGCCATAGGTTTCGCCCTTCAAGGTGCTCTCAAAGCAACAAACGCGGCACCACCCTTCAGAACTACCATCCTTGCCAACTTTGGAGGCCAGCTTCTAAGTGATGTGACTCCTGCAAAATCAGGATATTTTGCTACTCCTGTGTTACTAAACCAGCTCAAAGCGGTGCCTGTGGAGAAAGGTCTAATGAGCGTCATGGCGGTTGGCGCGGGGAACTTCTTTGTCAAAGCCACTTTCTCGGCGGTCGCCTTAGCCTATTTCATAACTCAAATACCAAGCAGTGTAATGGATGCTGCAATGACTAACGCTTTACTTGTGGGTATAGTGATTCTTCTTGTCTGCGGCGTGGGTCTCACAGTGCTGGTTTGGACAAACTGTTTTAGCGCACTTCTAAAATTATCCAAGCTGCCCCTAATTGGAAGGGTAGTTAAAAAGCTTGAATCTATCCGTGTAATGTTCTCAAAGGATAAGGCTGCAATGCGCCGTGCCCTTGGAACAATCGTGGTCTCAGTGCTCGCTTCAATTCTATTTAGTGCGGTATCCTTGTTTCTCTTATCCCAAGCGATAGGAATGACTGAACCCACCTTTGTCGATTTGCTCTTCATGGGTCCTTTAACCGCGGCCTTCATGTACGTTCCCATAACCTTTGCTGGACTTGGCTTGCAAGAAGCCGCTTACGTGTTCCTGCTTACCGGAATAAGTTCCTCGCCTGATACCATTCTTCCTTTTGCTGTTGCTTTTGCAATGCTGGTGAGGCTGATAGCAATAACGACTGATCTTATCGGGTTGCCTCCGCTACTGAAAACAAGCACACGGTTGGTAAGCAAACTCACCAAAGAAGCTTAAGAACGCCAGATTCTTCCTCATTTTGCAGGCGCTGGGCAACAAGAGATCTGTACTTAAACGTTCAAGTTGGGGCTAAGTAGGCTCTGGAGAAAAAGAAATCACGATGTTAAAGCCATAGTCATCGTGATTTAGCATTTGATTCTTTTCCCCTTAAGTGTGTTGTGCTCCAGAGCCTCAGCAAACCCCTTCTTCTATTGTGCTTTTTCCTATCGGTTTTTTGATTGCCAAAATTGTTTATAGGAGTGGGTTGGGGCTTGGTTTGTGCGGGCGGTTAGTTGCTGTTTGGACCATGCTAGTGCCAGACTGCATTGTGCTGTTCATTGCTGTTCAATGTTTCTTGTGGAGAAAAAACCAGTCGATACATGCTTTCACATCCACATCCACAACTTGGCGCTTTCAACATGGAACCATGCACCGCATGCGGAGAACAGTCTTGCGGCACACGTAAAACCGCCAGACCCACATAAACTCATAACGCAAGCGTTCATTGAAGTGGGGCATGAAAACGTTTTTCATAGAAAAGAGTAAAAAACCAAGGCCCTTTTTATAGGCGGAGGGGCTCTATGGCAGAGCAACAGCCGTTTCCAAAAGCATACACTTGAGCGCTGTATAAAAGGGGGCTTTAGGCACAGAAGAGCACCAGTTCTCCAGAGAGGGCAAAAGCATTCATAGCATTGCAATCTTAGCCAAATGTTATACTATGGGGATTTTAACCGATGTAATATTTATATTAGGCTTCATTGTTTTACTGCAAGGAAAAATACACAGGACTAGAGCATCTTGACAACTCCTCATGACCTTCCAGCTTCAAAATACATCGACCGATTAGCAAAATACCTAAGAGAAAACGTCGATGAAGTTCAGCCTCCAACTTGGGCAAGCATGGCAAAAACAGGCTCCCACGTCGAGAAGCAACCCCAGAACCCAAACTGGTGGTATACCCGCAGCGCATCTGTTCTGCGCAAAGTTTACGTTCACGGTCCAATCGGGCTAGAAAAACTCCGCTCTGACTACGGCGGCAGAAAAGGCAACGGCGTAAAACGTTCGCACGCAGGAAAAGCAGGCGGAAGCAACATCCGCAAGGTTCTACAGCAACTTGAGGCTGCTGGTTTAGTTCAAATCACAAGACCTAAAGGAAGAGTTATGACTCCTAAAGGACGCAAGCTTCTCCAGGAAGTCGCTGGAGACTTGCACAAGGAAATGGTTAAAACCATCCCTGAGCTCAAGAAATATCAAGGCGAATAAGCAAGATGTCGGATGAAGAGCTTGAGCAAATCCGCAGAAGAAAACTTCAATCAATGCAAAACCGCATGAGCGAAGAGCAAAGGCAAGCTCAAGCTGAAAAGCAACTGGAAGCCCAAAAGCAAGCATTGCTGGCTAGAATCCTGTCGCCTGAAGCTCGGCAAAGGCTAAACAACTTGAAAATGGTTAAGCCTGAATTTACTGAGCAAGTTGAGTTGCAGTTAATTCAGTTGGCGCAAACAGGCAAACTGCCAATTCCGTTGTCTGATGCTCAACTAAAACAGATATTAGTACAGCTTCAATCGCACAAGCGAGAGATAAAAATCAGAAGGATATGAAAACATGGCACGAGTTAAACCACCAGCAAAAAAACTCAGACTAGCTAAAGCCGGCAAAGAAGCAAAGTCTGTTCCAACATGGGTAATCGCTCGAACTGACGGCAAAGTTAGAACTAACCCTAAACAAAGGCGGAACTGGAGAACCCGCAAGATAAAGGCATAAGGGGAATAAAGTTAATGGTAGAAGAAACCAAACAAGAACAACAAGCAGCCGAAGACGAAGAACTAGAAGAGCTTGCAGAGTTAGCCGAAGAAGAAACCGCCGAAGAAGCAGCAGAAGAACCAGAAGCAGTAGAAGAAGCCGCAGAGGAAGAAGAGGAAGCAGCACCGGCAAAAGAAGAAAAACCCAAGAAAAAGAAGAAAGAAGAAGACATCGTTGAAGAGCGATTCTACACTATACCGCTAGACAGAGCACTGGTCAGACCGCCAAAAAAACGTGCCCCACGCGCAATGCAGCTCGTCAAAGCCTTCGTAACCCGACACATGAAAATGGAAACAAGCCCACCTGAAGACGAAACAGAAGAGCTGCCCGCGCTAATAGTAGACAACGCTATCAACGAGAAAATCTGGAGCAGAGGCATCGAGAAACCTCCACGCAAATTAAAAGTTCGGGCGACAAAAGACAAAGACGGAAACGTCACAGTCTACTTAGCCTAAATACTACAATTTTTAACTCTTCACTAATTTTCAAACTATAAAGTAAAACAAGCAATTTCATGCATCTTTAAAAAATTAAATACCGCAAGCTAAAAAAGGCAGTATGCGTGAAACAACGCCAATAAAACATTAACACCTAAAAGGAGAAAGCTTTTTGGCTGTTTACTTATCCAGCATCGTTGGGAGCGCAAGCATAGGCGTATATTCACTGACAACCGAAAACATAGCGGTGGTGCCAAGAATGGTTCCGCTCAAAAAAGCAGAGGAAATCGCCGACTGGTTAAAGGTGAAACTCGCCTGGACATCCATAAGCGGTTCGACACTTGCAGGAGCATTAGCCTGCGCCAACTCCAACGGCATCATACTGCCCAACTCCGTAAGAGAGGAAGAGTTAACGCAGATTAAGACGGTTTTTGAAGGCAACATCGCTGTTCTGGAGACAAAAAAGACCGCTTACGGCAACTTGGTTTTAGCCAACGATAACGGTGCAGTGGTTGACCCACGGCTAAAATCGCCTGAAATTAAACAAATCTCAGAAACTTTAGGGGTAGAAGTGGTTCCAGCGGAAATCGCAGGATTACCCTACGTTGGCTCACTGGCAGTGGCTACAAACAAAGGTGTGCTTGCGCATCCGTTGCTAAAAGACGAGGAACGAAATAAACTGGAAGATGTTTTCAAGGTTCCCATTGATGTGGGCACCGTAAACTGTGGAATCCCCTATGTCGGCACAGGCTTAATCGCAAATTCCCATGCTGCTGTGGCTGGTTCTATGACAACTGGACCCGAGATGTTTATAATTGGGAATGCACTGGATGTTGTGCAGGAAGATGAGAAATGAAGGTTTTCAAAGTAACCGGCGAAATCAACAAGCCGAACTTGGCAACACCGTTTGCAAAAGAAGTGATAGCTGACAAAAGCGAGCATGCTGTCGAGAAGGTTTACTCGGAAATAGGAAGCAAACACAGAGTCAAAAGATTCCACATCAAAATATCTGATGTCCAAGAGGTTGCAGTTGAAGACATAGAAAATCCAGTGCTAAAGAAAATTGTTGCTGGGGAATAAACTTGGCTGCAAGAGCTAGAGCAGATGAAGAACTTCGCAGGCTCAGCATAGAAATGCGTTACTTAGAGCAAACTGCCGAAACTCTGCAACAGCGCATAAGCATGGTGAACGCTGCCATAACCGACTTAACCTACGCCAACATGACGCTAGATGGAATTGAAAAGGAAAAAGAAAACGCTGAACTTTTGGTTCCAATCGGCGGAAGCTCTTATGTGAAGGTTAAACTTGCTGACCCAGATAAGGTTATTGTGGGTATGGGTGCAGGAGTTTCAGTTGAAAAAAGCCTTCAAGACGCCAAAGCCACACTTAAAGAACGGTTAGACGAGTTGGAGAAAAGCATGAATGCTGCTCAGCAACAGTTTGCCCAAGTGGCTGAAAGAATAAACGCCGGCAGAACAAGACTTGAAACACTGCTTGCCACTGTGAGAGAAGGGAAACCGTAGAGCGATGTTTGAGAAGCTCAAGTCAGGTTTTAAAGGCTTAGTAAGCAAGGTCACGACAACTGAACTTAAAGCCGAAAACTTAAATCCGATTTTTTCCGATTTTAAGATGAGCCTTGCCGAGAATGATGTGGCTTTTGAGGTTGCCGATAAAATCTGCGATGAGCTTGAAAAGCGGTTAACTGGTGTTCAGGTTAAACGTTTAGAAGACCGCAAAAAAATTGTGGATGAAAACCTAAGACAAGTTCTCTTAGACGTCATGCTTACCAACAACAAAGTTGACCTGCTTGGGCTGATTGATGAGAAACGCAAAAAGTCTGAACCCTACGTATTAATGTTTGTCGGTATCAACGGCACAGGAAAAACAACAACCATCGCCAAAGTGGCGCAGTTTCTTAGGGACAAAAGTTATTCTGTGGTTCTTGCTGCCGCTGACACGTACCGCGCTGGCTCAATTGAACAGCTGGAGATTCATGCAAAACGTTTGGGTATGCGTGTGATTAAAAGCACTTATGGCGGTGACCCAGCGGCTGTAGCGTTTGACGCGGTTAGTCACGCGAAAGCTCATGGAATAAACGTGGTTTTGATCGACACTGCTGGCAGAATGCAGACAAACCAGAACCTGATGAATGAGCTTATGAAAGTGAAGCGTGTGGTGCAGCCGGATTTGACGGTTTTAACTGTGGATTCATTGATTGGTAATGATGCA
>QYYE01000004.1 GCA_003589585.1 Candidatus Bathyarchaeota archaeon | reverse complement strand
AGTGATTAAAACTTTTCCTATCTGCTTGTGGAGGATTGCACAACCAGGCAGCAACCCAAACCAAATGCAGAAGGCAAAAAGCAATTGGCAAAGCAAACCGCAGGTTGTTGATGTGGAGGGGAGAGGGTCTAATCAACAACTACTACAGAAAAAGCAAACAAGCCAACAAACCCCATATTGACCACTCGCATGGTGAAAGGACCGCCCACAATGAGAGCTTAACCAGCCAAAAGCAAACTATTTCCCAGCATCTTTGCGGTAGCCCTTTAACGATTCCTGCAGCGTACGGTGGCATTTGCTGCATTCAAACATCAAGTGCCCACAGGATGGACAAAACACTTCTTGCTTAAGCAGCCGCTCCAAAAACGAGAGCAGCTCGGCCTTGTTTTGCAAGTCAAGCTCAGACTCCTGCTTCACAATAGGCTGCTCAGCAGACTCTTTTTTTGCCTGAACGTTTCCAGCTGAAACAACCTCTTGGTAGACTTTGGCGATGCTGGTTTTTCCTTCCCTAAGCCTCTGCTTATCCTCCTCACTTGCTCCCTCCAGTATCCTCTTGCCCCGTTCAAAAGTCCGCGTGGAAACACCAGCCTTTTTAGCCACCGCTTCAGTTGCTTTCCCCTTAAACTTGGGCTCTGCATCATCTGACGCTAACCCCAACTGCAAATTCCGCCCATCTTTACCGCCCTTAACCTGACGCTTCTTCGCCAGAGCTTTTTCAATCTCAAGCAGCGGCACCGCTAACTCAACAAGCTGAAAATTATTCAAGTGCCTTCTCCTAAGGTTTGCTTCTATAACGAATTTTTTCTCCAGCAACTTATCCTCAAACTTACGCACCTCAAAATCCGGTTCAATCCCCAGTTCAGTGCAGGCGCGAAACCGGTGGTGCCCATCCAAAACCTCAAGGTCTTCATTGGCGATGATTGAGTAATGTTGTCCCTCCGCCTTTATGGATTCTTTGAGCTCAGCAAATTCTTCCTCAGGCATTTTTGGCAACAGTTTTTCGTATTCAGGGTTTAGGCGGAGACTCATTGAAACCGCCTTCTCCTTTTGTTCGTATTATTATTTAAAAGTAAAGGATGATAGCGCTTCTATACGGCATCCGAAAAGTAACCAGAGGCCTAAAATGTTGCTTCACTGTGCAATCACATATTCTTTTATTTTTTTCATGGGTTGATTTTGTATGCGTATGAAACCCGCGTAGCACCGTTTGGCAGAATCAAAAGTTAACAAAGATGCGAAAATGAGTCTCTCCTCTCTCTTCCTGAAGGTTTTTAGTCGTCGCATCTAAAGTTAACTAGTTTGATTCTGCCAAACCTACTTTTCGACTCGAAAATATTAGTTGCCAACCAAATGTTTGGGAAAGAGATTTGTTTAGAACTTGTTAATAGGATTCTTAAACCGCAAGTTTATTAAATAGTATGCTTACTTAGATGCTTAAACAGTGAAAGTTATAATCTCATCATAGCGAGAACCGCTCGCTTTATGCGATTAAAAAATAATCAACAAATAATAAATATAATAAACCTTACAGGAGTTGCACACTTACGGGAACATCCCAAACATTTACTATAAAGTACGTTGTACACGCTAGATTCGATATAGATGGAGTTGTAGAAAAACCTGATGTCATAGGAGCAGTTTTCGGTCAAACAGAAGGACTTTTCGGACCAGAACTTGACTTGCGAGAACTGCAAAAAACAGGGCGCATCGGAAGAATCGAAATTGACTTGCACAGTAAAAACGACCGAACAAACGGTTCAATAACCATACCCACAAGCCTAGACCGCGTCTCAACCGCCCTTATCGCGGCAAGCATAGAGAGCATAAACCGCGTTGGACCATGCTCCGCCAAAGTTCACCTTGACAAAATCGAAGACATCAGGGAAGCACGCAGAAAAGTAATCATCGACCGAGCCAAAGAAATCCTTCACAAGTGGAACATCGAATCAATGCCCAGCGTAGACGAAGTCTACAAAGAAATATCCGAAACCATGAAAATTGCCAAAGTGGAAAAGTACGGAGCAGAAGACTTACCAGCCGGCCCAGAACTCGCAACGGCAAAAGAAATAATCGTTGTAGAGGGTCGAGCAGACGTCATAAACTTGATGCGCTGCGGAATCTTTAACACTGTCGCGCTTGAAGGAGCTAAAGTCCCTGAATCCATAAAGAAACTAACCAAGGATAAGGTAGCCACCGCATTGTTAGACGGTGACCGAGGCGGCGACTTGATTCTAAAAGAGCTTTTGCAAGTTACAAACATCCGTTTTGTCGGCAGAGCACCCAGAGGCAAAGAAATCGAGGAATGCAACTGCAAAGAAATAACTGAAGCCTTAGAAGCCAAGCTCCCAGTATCCGAGATGTATAAAGCTAAAAAGCCTGAGGCTCCTGCTCGCGCTAAATTTGAGGTCCCAGAGACCGTAAGCCAAGCAGCAAAAGCGTTGCAGGGTACCCTTGAAGCAGTCCTGCTTAACGATAAGCTTGAATTGATTGAGCGTTTGCCAGTAAGCCAATTAGCAGAAAAACTACAGCAAGTAACAGGCGTGGACACGGTGGTTTTCGACGGCATCATTACCCAGAGAATCGTTGATGTCGCTGGCGAAAAGAACATCAGACGCATTGTTGCCTCAAGAATCTCTGAAGCTGTAAAGCCCGTGCTAAACGTTGAACTAGTAACCTTCCAAGACGCTATCGCCTAAGAACGCATAAAATCCATCAAGCTTCTGGTTTCCTGGATTTCCTTCTTTTCTTTAAGTAACTCTATCGCTGTTACTTTAAAAAACGAGAGTATTCTAACAGCTGCAGGCACCACCTGATTAGTAATGTAATAGTCAACGTCCACCTCTTCGTAAGTAGCGAAGACATAAGGCTTCACGCGGCTGTACAAACGCCCCCTACCTGTCAAAACAACATAACCCACCTTGTCACCGCCAGTCAAACGCCAGCCTTTCTCTTTGAGCATTTTCGCCGCCTCCACATGAGGAGCTTTAACCGCATAATCTTCAGGCGGCTTTGTCAACGTTTTCCAAATTGTAAGGTCACGGAAAGGAACTTTTCTATGCTTAAGGTCGGCTACTACGTTCCGTACATAGTCAATAGCTTTCTTGGGTGACTGCTCTTTAAGGATAATTTCAAGAACATGCTCTTGCACTTTTTTGGCAACTTCCGCCCAGTCACCCCTGATAACCTCCAACCCCACGATGTCCAAGCTGCCGTCAGCTTTCAGGCCTGCATAACGTTTCTTTGCTTCAGTAAAGAATATGCGCCGGTAAACCTCGCCAATCTCAACATCCAGCTTTAGCTCGTTTTTTATTTTTTCTTGCAGTACACGGGCGCTTTTTTCTTCATAATAAACAAATAAACTGTCCGTATCCCCGTAAACAACCTGTATTCCAGCCGCCTCCGCCATCTTGGTAGCTGTCAAAATGATGTGTCTGCCCCATGCCGACGCCGCTTCAGCCACCGGTTTAATGTACCATCGGGCGCCAACCCAGCCAGCGTAACCATAAGAAGCGTTAGTTATGACTTTAACCGCTTTTTGCCTTGCATCCCAAACACGGTACTCCACGGTTCTTGGATTTAGTGTTCTCATTTTTTGCCGAATTGCTTTTCTGACATTGATTAGGTATGTGAGGGCTTCGGTGTAGAATCCCAGCGGAGCCTTTCGGAATTTGTGCCCAACTTCTGGTGCTTCGTAAACTCCGCTGGGCGGGATTGGGTCTTTGGGCGCTATGTAGGTGTCTGGTGAGAGGTTGTAGGTCAGCATTATGTTTGGGTACATCGACTTAAAATCTAAAATTGCTATATTCTCGTGCAAGCCTGGTTTGGGGCTAAGCACAAGTCCGCCAGCATACGGCCTGTATGTTTGCTCGATTCGCTTGGGGATAAGCTCGCCGATTCTTGGTGCCTGTTTGATTAGGAACCATTCAACTCGAAAGCCGACTGCCGCCGTCATCACATGGTCCAAGGGCAGGCTTGTTAGGCTGGAGAGTTGCATGGCAAAATCCAAAAGCAGCACTGCAGTGTTTTGCACGTTTCGGGCGCTAATGAGCCCAAACTGTTTTAGTTTTTCTCTTTTTTGCTTGTCATCCCAGTAATCAGCAACATCAACGTCTTCAATGATGCTCTGCTCATCCTTCATAACGCCCAGATGGTTCGCCAGATTCCAAAGGGTCTTAACCTTAACTTCGGGAAACAAATCCATAAAGTCAGCCAAATCAACGTTAACTATACCTGTGGTTGAAACGTGTCCATAAACGCTTGTGTGCGGTTCCATTTTTGCCCTGTCAAAATAAAGCTTCAATGCGTACTGCTGGCTTCTGCCTTTAAGATAATTCCAGTCCAGCGTGTTAGCCCCGTAGCTTACGATGATGTCCGGGTCAAACCTTTCGATGTAACTGGTAAAGCTCTCAATTACTGGTTTGTCATTTTTGTTTTCGTTTGCTATGAACTGCTTTTCTTCACCGTTGCTGGCTGTGGTCGAAATCATCAGTATGGGGTTCCTGTCAGGTTTTGGTGAGCCCTCTCTACTATAATAAATGGTAGAAAAACTTAGAATCCTCAAAGAAGGCATATCTACCCTCTCCAACTGCATGGGAGGAGCGTTTGCCACGTAAACCTGGGCTACTCTTGCGCCTAAAACGTTCCTTTCTTCTGTTACTTCAACTTCATGCCATGCACAGGGAACCAAGTTATTGTCAATTAGGTAGCGCATGCCCGCACGAATGTCGTCTTCGAGGCAATCTCTAACCCCTTCGAGGGTTCGAAGCAGTTTTGCTATCTTCACCGTTTCAGCTGCATTTCTGCAATATACCTTTACTGCTTGCACGGGTTTGCCGAAGAATTTGCGTTCTGCAACTTCCGCCTTCACAATTGATGAGGCATACGCATTCATGATTTCTTTTGCAGTGTTCGATGGGTCAAATCCTTCTTGAATTAGTGCATAGAAGTAGGCAGTAAAGTTTCTTTCAATAACAAGCACTCGGTTGCCAGCGGCGTCAATTCCCCAAAGCCACAATTCAACAATATCATTTTCCAGTTTAGGGTTAATGTCTAAGAGCCAAAAAGTAAGTTTCATCGGCAGCCTTCACTAATAGAAATAGAGAATGCTAAGTTTTAAGCTTTAAAAATAATAAAATGCAGCCAACAGAAAAATGGACATGCTTTTGGTTACTGTGGTTAAGCGCTGATGCGTTGATGCTTTTTAGCTTTAGCAAGCTCCTCTTTAAGCTTCTTTGCTTCAAGCGCAATCTTTTCCGCAAATGCTATGGCTTTCTCGCTCTCCGCTTCGACCCTTTTGAACACTTCGGTGACTTGTTGAGCATTTATGGTTTGTTCTTCAACGGTTGATGTTGATTCTTCTGAGGCTGCTGCTGATTCCTCTGATACGCTTGCTACTTGCTGGATGGCATCGTTTACTTGGTTGAGTGATTGCATACTTTTCTGAACATTTTCCCGAATAGTCCCAGTTATCGCTAATATGGAACTCATTGAGCTGGCAACTTGCTGGGAGCCTTTAACTGCTTTATCTACAGTGGTGCTGCCTTCACTTGCCGCTTTCTCAGCAAACTGAGTCATCTGCATTGCCTTGTTTCCCGACTTTGTGATTTCATCTATGGTTCTCACCGCTGTTTCCGCGGATGAGCGTGTTCTGCTGCAAGCTGCTTAACGGCGTCTGCGACAACTGCAAAGCCTCTTCCCGCTTGACCTGCTCGGGCTGCCTCAATAGCCGCGTTTAATGCCAGCATGTTTACTTGACCGGCAATCTCGGAAATGTCACCTGCTAAGCCTGCCACGTTTTTAACTGCTGAGTTGACTTCGGTGATTGTTTTGTCGGCTTTGCTTAGTGAGTTCCCAATATTGCTTAGCGATGTAAGGGTTGTTTTGCCCTCTTCCTCAAGTTTTGTCGCTAAACTGTTGGAATCATAAACCAGCGCGTTCACTTGGTCAGTATTCCTGTTAACAGCTGCATAATCACCACCAAGGTATCTACTGTTCTGGCGGTTGTCTGTGAAAGCTCTGAGGCTCTGTGCGCCAACGGAAACATTTGGCTAGCCATGTGCAGTTGTTTCATGTTGCTTTGAAGTTTCTCGCATGTTGTTACAGCTTTATGCCCATTCCTCCAACGCTTTTTGAGGTTTCTAAAACTTGGCTGGATAATGCTTCAACCTGCTCTGAAACGGTTGTGGCTGACTTGATTATTGTGTCCATTCATCCATTGTCTGTTTAACCTGGGCTATGTCTGTTACAACTTCGATGGCACCAATAATGTGGGTTCTCTGTTCATCATATAATGGCGAGCAAGTATACTGAATAGGCAAGTGACCGCTGGCTAACTTTGCTACTGTCTGCGATGTCTCCGGCTTTTCTGATTTAAACATCCTAGCGCAAGCACAGCGTTCAGTTTTGCAGTCGCCGGTGTTGAAGAGGTTGTAGCTTTTTTTGCCTTCAACGGTGCTTTTCTTCTCGTTAAGCAATTTTCTGCCAAATTGGTTCTTGTAAATTATGTTAAAGTCTTTGTATATGGCTAATACAGGCGCTTGGATTCCTTTGAGGTAAATTGCATACTGGTTTTCTTCTGATGATTGAGTTGCCATGCTAGTTTTCGTCAAGCAACCATTAACCCTTCAATTTTAAAGTAGCTTATTAAGTCAAAATTCATATTCCAAAAAACTAAACTGCTTTAAATAGGGAGATGTAGAAGTTTAGAGCAACTAGAGTGAGGCAGAGTATGAAAGTTGGAGTTTGCGGCATCGCCTGCGAGACATGCCCTCGAATGCAAAAAGACACTTGCCCCAATGGAGCGGTCGGTTGTGTGGCCAGAGAGAATAAGTTCTGCCAGATTTGCGATTGCGCTTTCACCAAGGGCGTGAAGTTATGTTTTGAATGCAGCGAGTTCCCATGTGAAACCACCAAGCAGGGACCAATAAGCTATGGTTACTGCCAGTATATTTCAGGCAAACAATAACTTTCCATATTCAGGTTGAGTTAGTTTTAAGTTGTTGGTCGCAAATCTAGTTATGGAATACTCATGGTTTCTTCCGAAGTTCTAATCGAAGCACATGGTTTAACAAAGAAATTTGATGATTTCTTAGCTGTTGACCACATAGACTTCAAGGTTTACAAAGGGGAATGCATCGGATTTTTGGGTCCAAACGGCGCAGGAAAAACGACCACTGTCCGAATGATGTATTGCTTCTTGCCCCCCACAGCTGGAGAGTTAACGGTTGCAGGCTTAAGCATCAACAAGCAGTGCAGAGAGATAAAAAGCCTAATCGGCTTAGCGCCTCAGGAAGACAATTTAGACCCAGACTTCTCAGTCCTAAAAAACCTCACAGTGTACTCCCGCTACTTTGACATACCAAAAAGTGAAGCCTTAAAACGAGCAAATGAGCAGCTGAAGTTTTTTCAGTTGGAAGAGAAACGAGATGTGCCTATCATGGCTCTATCAACTGGCATGAAACGGCGATTAATTTTTGCAAGGGCACTACTTAACCAACCGCAAATTCTCCTGTTAGATGAACCTACAACAGGTTTAGACCCGCAAGCGCGGCATCTTGTTTGGGATGAAATTCGCCATCTCAAAAAACAGGGCGTCACCATCATTTTGACTACCCATTACATGGATGAAGCCTCAGCTCTTTGTGACCGCATACTAATTATTGACCACGGCAAAATCATAGAAGAAGGCAACCCTGGCGAACTTGTGAAAAAGCACATTGGCGAAGACGTTTTGGAGGTTGATTACGACGAGAAGCTGGAGCCTCTTCTTAAGAGGGCTTTTCCTAATGCACGCATTGAGCGTTTAGGTGATAGGCTTCAGATTTTTACCCATGAACCACACGGCGTTTTTGAAGGGTTCCTAAAAGAGCATGCCCTGCAGAACGTGACCATCCGAAATGCTAACCTTGAGGATGTTTTTCTTAAACTGACCGGAAGAGGGCTTAGACCAGAATGACATCCGTAAACATACGCAAGTCGCCTGCACCATTTAGTATTCCTAAGCTTTCCTATAGGGTTTGGCATGTGTGGCGAAGAAACTTTGACGTGTTTATGAAAACCATCCGCGTAAATTTTCTCCCCTCGCTTTTAGAACCGATTCTTTACTTGGTGGCTTTTGGCTTTGGGCTTGGCGGCTTCATTCCTGACATTAACGGTCAACCCTACATCAACTTTTTAGCACCAGCTTTAGTGGCGATTGCGGTTATGAACGGTCGTTTTTTGAGTGCACATTTGCCTCTTTCGTGCGCATGTACTTCCAAAAAACCTTCGACGCCATAGTTGCCACACCTGTGAGCGTTGAAGAAGTTGTAGCAGGAGAGCTTTTGTGGGGTGCCACAAGAGCCATGATTAACGCCACCATCGTGCTGGTGGTGATTGCAGTTTTCGGCTTGATTACCAGTCCATTGTTTTTGCTTGTGCCCTTGATTGCTTTTTTCGGCGGCTTAATGTTTGCATCCATGGCAATGTGCTTTACCGCTATAGCGCCAAACATTGACTTTTTTAACTATCCCACCTTCTTGTTTTTGACGCCGATGTTCTTTCTGAGCGGAACCTTCTTTCCCCTCACCTCGTTGCCTTCTGCTGCTCAGGGAGTTGCAGTAACTCTTTTGCCTTTGACTCATGTGGTAAACGTTACACGAGGAATCATCACTGGCCATGTTGAGCCGATTCTTAATTTTAGCCCAGAAGCGTTGTTGCCTTTGAGCGTGGTTTGGTTGGTAGTGGTTACTTTGTTCTTTTTTGTCTTATGCATTAACTTGATGAAAAAACGCTTAACAAGTTAAACAATGATGTCTTTGGCTTCAGCTACTATGAGATAGTAAGCGGCTAAACCTTTCCATATACCCCATGCCTGAGCAATATGCCTTGCCTGTTCACTTTTAATCGGAACTCCATTACAGTAGTACCTTGAAATTACGCGTCTTATGCCAAAATCATCCGCTGGCAGCGCATCCAGCTTCTGCATGCCTTCAAGCATGATAAGTTCCGCTGTCCAAACGCCGATTCCCCTGATAGCATCAAGCTCTGTTATGATTTGTTGGGGGCTCTTGTGATTTTTAAGGTGCTCAAGATCCAGTTTTCCGTCAACTATTAGTTGGGATGCTTGCTGGATGTATTCGGCTTTGCGCTGGCTTAAACCACAGTTGCGTATGTCTTGTATGCTGGCGCTGGCAAGGTTCTGCGGTGTAGGGAACGCAAAGAAGGATTCGCCGTTGAGATCGAGTGGGTCACCGAATTTTTTTGCTAACCGCTCTTCAATGGTGCGTGCGACTTTGACGGAGATTTGCTGCTCCACAATCGAGTCAACCAGCGATTCGAAAACGGTTGGGTATGTTGGAAGTTTTAACCCATAAAGTTGCCTTGTTATCTGGTGCATCACCGGGTCGGCTTGTGCTTCTTTGTAGAACGCTGATAGGTCAAAGTTCAGGTTGAAGATGTAGTTGATTGTTTCTTGGGCTTTCTGGCAATCCCGCTTTGTTAGCGTATGATTTGATGTTAGTTCTATGTTTAGTGTTGGTTGCTCTATGGTTCCTGTTGAGGTTATATTGGCTAAAACGAGGTTGCCGTTGAGTCTTATCACCTGCTGGAATACGCCGTTGCTGTAGGTTCGGATTTGCTTGTCAGCGTTGGCGAATAGTTGCGCGGTTAAGTCGAAGTTGAAGGGTGCCAACGGTTGAATGGTGAAGGTTTCGTTGAAGATCATCTGTTTCATCCTTGAATTGTTGTTTTTACTGCTGTTTGGGATATTAAAGATTTTTAACTCTAAACGTTTATTGTAAGCCAATAAAGGGATAATGATGCGTTTAGTCGTGCGAATCGGCGGTTCAGTTGTAGCTTCACCAGTAAACACCGAGTTAATGGGAAAATATGCTGAAATGTTAAAAGAAGTAAAAGCTCAAGGACACGAAGTTGCTGTGGTTGTCGGCGGTGGAACCTTGGCGAGAGAATTCATAGGCATAGCCAAAAATCTGGGTCTTGAAATGCAGGCGCAGGATGAACTTGCTATTTCTGTTTCACGCTTGTATGCTCAGCTTTTTCTCAAAACGCTTGGGGACGCAGGTTGCAGCAGGGTTGCTTTCACGCTTGATGATGCCTCTGAATGCTTGGGTGAGGGCAAAATTGTTGTGATGGGCGGTTTGAAGCCTGGAATTACCACGGATGCGGTTGCGGCTCTGGTGGCTGAGCGTTTGGATGCAGAGTTGCTTGTTAAAGGCACGAATCAGGAAGGCGTCTACAATAAGGATCCAAGAAAATTCCCAGACGCCATAAAACTTGATCGCTTAACATTTGAAGAACTGTCTAGCGTGCTGGAGTTAAACGAGCATAAGGCTGGGATGCACCAGATTATTGATCCAATAGCCATAGAAGTTCTCAAACGCAACAAACTAAGGCTTATTGTCGTCAATGGATATCAACCTGAAAACATTTTAGCCGCGATCAGAGGCGAAAACGTCGGAACAGTCATAAGCTGATTGACGCTTTTAAGGAAATTCTTTTCTATAGCCTCCTTAGCCATCAGAAGTCGCTTTGAAAAATCAGTTGTTGCTCTGCCATAGACCCCCTTCCCCTTAATAAAGAAAAAGTGCCGCAAGTTTTCTTAAGTGGGTGGTTTGAAGCATTATTTAACCGGTGAAGGTTAGGATGAATATTCTTCGCGGGTTTGTGCCAAATGTTGCTTCAGGCGTTATCTTGGTGAATTTGCCTGAGTCATAGATTTGCATGTATATCTGCTGCAGATTAAGCGTTGTGTTAAAGTATGATACTGTGCCTCCGTGCTCGTAGGTGAATACGAATTTTACGTTAAACCTTTTGCACAAAGCGATGAAGTCTGTGATGTTGAAGCTGGGGGTATAGGTGTCGACGGGCAATCGGGGGTATTGAATGACAAGTATCTCGTTGTCTCCATCAGCCCACAGGTAGAATCTTACCATGTCTCGGCTGAAAAAGTTGAATGGGCAAAGAACCATTATTGCTTCGTCGCCGGTCATACGTTTAATAGCATAGTTGGTTGCGCCTTCAATATCGATTTTAATTTGGTACTTCTCAAGACCATAATAGGCATCGTTTATACTGTAAACCATTGCCCCAGCCATTGAAACAATCAATAATCCAGCGGCTACTTTTGCGGCATGCTTTCTTTTTATGCTACGGTTTAGCTTCCAAGCATTCTGCAGCCTGCCATAGATGAACAGGATGAAGACGGCGGCTGAAATCGCTAATGCTGGAAACAGTGGCGACACATAGCGCCAATGCTTATTTGCTATAAGCGTAAAGAATATGAAAACGGTGGCAAACCATATCAGGACATACTTGTCCTCGCTTCTTCGTCGCCATGAAAGCAAACCCAAACCTAAAAGTCCGACGACATAGAGGAAGATGGAAACTGGATGTATGTCACTGTAGGGCCAAGTCAACTCTACAAAATAATAAATTGGCAGCGGATAGCGTTCGCTGTACACTATTCTTTCCGGATTGCCTACTTGAAGAGCATATATCCACTCGCTAAAGATTTTAGTGGCATATATCTGGTAAGCGATAATAATCCAGGGTAAAACAACCATAAAGCCTGAAACAAGTGCTATTGAGAATTTTTTGACTGCTAGTTTTAGTTGCTTTCGAGCTAAGAACAACATGCTAACGGCAATTATTGCTATAGCCACAAGCATCTGGTACTTTGACAAGAATCCTAAACCTATTGCTATTCCAGCAAAAACCAGCATTTTGTCCTGTCGGTTTTGAAGCCAGCGGAAAAAGAAAAGAAGCGATGCTGTAATAAAAAACAGAAGCATAGTTTCTAGTAGCGCCAAGCGTGAGAGCCAAAAGTAACCAGGCATTATACCCAGCAGAACGGCTGAGAGTAAGGCTGTTTTTCCATCGTACATGCTGTATGCTAACTCGAAAACTGCCCAGAGCGCAAGAGTAGAGAACGCTAATGGAACCAGCCTGGCGGCTAGTAAGCTTACGCCAAACAGTTTGAAAGAGGCAAAGGTGATGACGTCGAAAAGCGGTGGGTAAAAGGCGTTGCGGGTAAATTTATCGTATTCTTCCCAAAGCAGAAATGAGCCTCCGTTTAGGTGAGCAACTTCGTCCCACTCCATGGGCGTAGTGGTTAGCGTTAGAAAAACGATAACTGCATAGGCTAATGCAAAAACAAGAAAAGATAGTCGCCACTTGTTTAATCCTGCCTTTAGTTTAGCAAAGGGTAACCTGTGATCTAATTTATCAATCATGGTTTCTCAGCGCTAAAGCCAGTAGGTAACTGTATGGAACCTCTGCTAATATAAGACCTTCTAAAATTAAACGGTAAAGCTAGTTTAGCTAAGTAAAAAACAGTTTAATTACTTGCAATTTTCAGGAGTAATTCGATCTTAAAGTTAGCCGATTATGCTTTTTACGCGCGGTATTTTCTTGAGCGGAACAATTATGGCTAAACAAAGAAACAACGTTACAACCGTAATCAAAGGAACTGCAACAATCGGATTCATAGTTGTCACGCTTAATTTGAAACCCAAATAGCCCTTCTGGAGAGCTTCTAAAACCATAACGTGAAATAGGTAAATTGGCAGAGTGTTCTCACTTATCAAATGAAACAGACGATTTGCTCGTGGGAACCGGTTCTCGAGCTTTTGGAAAGAAACCGTTGATAAGACAAGGAACAAGGCGATTGAAGTTGCTATCATGGTTATGCTGGACGCATCATAAAAGAAATTATTTAATCGCTCTCCAATGTTGCCAACAACTAAGTATGTAGCGATTGCTGTAGAAATGAAACCTAAAAACAAAATAGCTATCAATATTGAAGAGCGCACCCGTAATTTAGCCACATAAGCGCCTGCAACAAAGTAGCCCACCATGCCAATCATTATGAAAACTGTGTGCTCAAACCACACCGCTTGAGGGCTGATATTTTCATACAGGCTAAGAAGTGGTATGGCGGCGGTGCCTGCGAACCAAACGAGTAAGAAGTACTTGATGATTTTCCAGTCTGCGTAAGCTGAGACCACGCGTAGAAGCGGTGTGATGAGGTATAATCCGATTAATAGGTAAAGGAACCAAAAGTGGAAATAGGGACCCGCAAGCACGCCTTGCAAAATTGAGTCTGAAGTTAATGCTTCACCGTTAACAAAGAAGCGCCAGGCGAAAAAGGCTGCCCCCCAAAAAATAAACGGTAAACCGATTCGGCTTAACCGTTTTTTGAAGAAGATGTTTATCGGCTCATTTACTTTGCTTGGTTGAAGCAGAAGGGCGCCCGTCAGCATGACAAATAATGGTACAGCGGAGGCGGCGAGGGAAGCATAAACGTTTGAAGTCCACCATAGTTGCACTCCTTCCGGCGACATCAATTCAACATTAAGATTTGGCTCAATGGCTGCGTGAAGCAAAATGACAAAGACTATTGCTACTGTGCGGATTAAATCAACGGGAAGAGTGGTGCCCTCATTTTTCGGGTACAATTCGGTTCCCATTTTTTGCCTCTATAATATATAGCCTGTAATTGTTTAAAAATACTACTTTGCAGAGGCATCGGCGTATTAAACCAATAAAAAAGCAGATTGACTTGCCGTTCGATAGGCTTTACCATATTAGTCTTTGTTGCCTTTTACCCGAAAGTTACATAACAGAGCCCTGAGATTGGCGGCGTATTACCTCGCGCAACCAGCCAATTTTTCGTCTTCCAGCCCAAACCAATCCAGAGGTCGCAATCGCGAAGCCCAAATACTGGACTGCCATTAGAGGACTATCTGTGTCGATTGGGGCTGAGTTGAAAAGCGAATACCCAAAGTTAACGTTTGGCTCAACCCTGAAGATCAGGTAGTTCCATGTGGAAAACAAGTTGAGGTAATCCATGTTGTAAAAAACTGCTGATGCCACCAAAACGAGCCCTGCTGAAGCCATAAGAGTGAAGGCTATTTTGCTTGCCCTCTTCTTTGCCTTGCTAATGCTAAAAAGTGACAATGACTTTGTTACCAAAGACGCTGCCAAGAAACTAAAAAGCGGCAAAGTGTGGTAATCATACTTTATTGCGTTAAGGTAAGGCGCTTTAAGATTCAAGGCTGCGCCCAAGTAGGTATCAATGCCCAAAATAAGCAATATAACTGACAAGCAAACCAAGTCAAAAAACAAGAACTTTCCAAAGAAGCGCCTCCAAATCAAACCTACAAGCAAAGACAAGATTGCTGCATCAATAAAAAACCATCCTAAACCATAGGTTGCCAGAAAATTGGGCACAAAAAAGTATGATGGGACAATGCTGACGGGGTTATTAACCAAAAAGTCCGCGTGACCTGTGATAGAAGTCATTCCTAACCCTGATATTGTTTGGTACCACAAAAAAGAAAACAGCAATACCGGCAGGGCAAAGGCGGCAATCCAGATAACTGAGCGCTTAACGTTCACTGGTCTAATATAGAAAAAATAGAGTATAAGGGGAATTAGCGTAAAGACGGCGTATAATTTAGTGTTAAATGCAGCGGCGAAAATAAATCCCGAGGCAACAAAAAGCTTCAATGAGCGCCGATGCATAGCCATTACTGCTACCAAAAGAGAAAACAGGCTAAAGAACAGGCATAGCACGTCAATTAAGAAAGTTCTGGAGAGAATAAGATGCCAAGGGCTGAAGGCAAACAGTAGTGCAGCAAAAAAACCAGTCGTTTTATTATACACAGTCCTGCCAATACCGTATACTAGGGCGATGCATCCAAGCCCAAACACGGTTACTAGGAACGTGCCGTTGTTTATGGATAAACCGAAAAGTTGGAAGTTTACTGCTTGAATGTAAAAACCCAGCGGCGGCTGGTCCATCAGGTAAAAACCGTTTGTGTAGGGTAAGCCATAATTCATTATGCCTGATACTGCGTCAAGTTCCCATGCTGTGTCCCCGTTCTGGTAAGGTCCGATTGAAAGAGAAACCAGCACAAACCCGATTAAAACGCTCAGCAAAGGATAGTTCTCGATAACTGTCTCTTTGATTTCAACCTTGCCAAGCATTCATACACCCCTCTGGCTTAAGCTGATTAACCGAAGTTTTGATTGAGTAATCATTATCAGCTTTTTGGGCCGATAATCAAACTATGGCTGTTTTTTAGATATAAAACCTTTCAATATTAGAAAATGCTAAAAGCTCCAGCGCCCTTTTGTTTTTCGAGAGCTAAAAAACATGCCCTACAACGAACTTAGAAAAGATTACCTACTTAACCGCTGGGTCGTAATCGCCACTGAACGTAGCCGCAGACCCACCGATTTTGCCAAGCCAAAAGCTGAAGGAGCTAAAAGCGCTGTTTGTCCTTTGTGCGTTGGTAATGAGCACATGACTCCACCAGCGGTAATGCTTTACTTGAAAGGAAACGGCGAAGTACGTGTGTCTAAAGACCCTCCTGCTGGTGAACGTCCAAGAAACTGGCTTGTCCGAGCCATCCCAAACCTTTACCCCGCCTTCTCCCCGCCCAAACAAGCTGGAGATGAACAGCAGGTTTTGCAAAGTGACTGTTTTGGTTACGCAATTGGTGAGCATGAGGTTTTGGTTGAATCACCTAATCATGACGAGAACCCAGCGGACGCGGCGCTGCCACAGCTTGAACTAGTAGTCAATGCTTACATGGACAGACTTCGCGAGTTAAGCGCTAAACCATACGTCAAGTACGTTTCTATCTTTCGCAATTACGGGCAGGAAGCAGGAGCGTCGCTGTCTCACGCGCATAGCCAAATAATCGCAACCCCAACCATCCCAGCAACCATTCAAGAGGAACTGGATGCGAGCAAAAACTTCTATGACAAGCACCAAAAATGCGTCTTCTGCGACATAGTCGAAAAAGAAGTGCAGGGACCAAGGCTGATTTATGAAAACGCTGATTTTGCAGTTTTTGCGCCGTATGCAAGCATCAACCCCTTGGAGTTCTGGATACTTCCCAAAAGGCATGCGTCAAACATTCGCAGCCTAACAAAACCTGAGGCAGCAGCGTTTGCAAAGACCTTAAAAGCCAGCCTTCGAGCCTTGAAGGATTTGGTGAATGACCCGCCCTACAATTATGGTTTTCACTTAGCCATAAACCAAGAAGCCCAAGACTACTATCACTGGCACTTGGAGGTTTACCCGAAACTGTCCATTTGGGCAGGCTTTGAAAAAAGCACAGGAATCTACATCAACACAGTCACGCCTGAAACCGCTGCATCAGAGCTGAGAAAAAGTCTAAAACTCTATACTTTTGAGTAAGTCGCTCTCATGCTTCGGCTTTACCTGTAGTACGTCTTCCACATAAGCTCTCAGCGGCTCAGCTACACTCCACGCCTGCGCAATGCAGCCTCTGGGCAAATTAGGCGGGTCACAATCGAAAATTTCACTTACCGTCCCTAAACCAGCCTGATGAATGGTCACTGAGAACAGTGGAACCACAAAATTCTCGAAAGCAAACTTGCGTGCACTCTCATTGTACTCGTTCACTTTCAGGTAGGCAGTTATGTGGGGTCCAAGCAGCCATGGCCAAATGGTGCCGTTATGGTAAGCTGTGTCTCTGCTTCGCCTGTCACCAAAGCATTTGCCCACAAATTTTGGGTCATCTAACGCTAAGGTTCGCAAGCCATAAGGGGTCACAAGTTCACGGTTAACAACATCAACAATCTGCCTGCTCTTCTCAATGTCAAGCATTGAAAAATCCAGTGAAATAGGGAAAATCTGGTTTGGACGAAGCGACGCATCAACCCCTTCCGCCCCCACAACGTCAAATAGGCAGTGCAGCTGGGGGTTCCAGTATTTTTCGTTGAAGCTTTTGCGGGTTTTATTTGCCATGGTAGAGTATTTTTCAGCTAAGTCTCGTTCACCAAACCTGACGGCTAACAACTCCATGATTTTGAGAGTGTTGAACCATAAGGCTTGGATGTCCACCGCTTTTCCTGTTCTTGGCGTAATTTCTTCGCCTTCAACCACGGCATCCATCCAAGTCAGCCTTGAGCCGTGTGAGAGCAAGCCGTCGCTGTCTAAGCGGATGTCAAACAAAGTGCCTTTTTCGTGGTTTTCAATGATTTCTTGGAGGTTCTCCCACAGTTGTTCTTGGACAAACTTGAAGTCGCCCGTGTACTTTAGGTACTGAAGAACAGCGTTAACATACCAAAGCGTGCCGTCGACCGTATTGTAAACAGGTTCACCGGATTTGTCGTCGACTAAGTTTGGAATAAGCCCACCACTGCAGTAACCAATAAAATTTTCCAAAATATTTCTGGCATCAGTGAATCTGCCGGTAACAAGCAAAAGTCCAGGCAGCGAAATGAAGGTGTCTCTGCCCCATGGTTCAAACCAGTAGTAACCTGCAATGATTGATTTATGGTTGGCACCGTTTTTTACTACAAAGGAGTCTGCGGCTAGCAAAATCCAGTTTAGCCAATCGCTTATGGGCACTTCTTTTTGTAAACTGAAAAAGTCAACCAGCAAGTCGCTGTTCAGCCTTAACTCTTGATTATAAGCGTCTTTGATGTCGTTGATTGTGCTGCCAAAAGAATCCATTAAGTCCCTGGCGACTTTGCGTTGGGGACTCACGGCTGTTGTTACTGCAAACTTGCTCTGCAGCTCAGCTGGAATCTGCACCTCAAAAAAGCCTGGTTGAAAACAATCGTCAGTGTCTGCTTCGCCTCTTGACGCTTCGTCTCGGTAATGCAGGTGCGGCACAAGATTTATTTTCTCTTTGAATGTTCCACTGGTTGTGCGGCATATGATGGTGGCTTCTGGGCGCTGAAAAGCAACTTCCAGCTTGTTTGAACGGCTTTGCTGGGTGAATTCCAAGGGGTTCTTTGATTGGTTAATGACGTTGTGGAAGTATCTGCAGGTTAAAAGCGGGTAGATTTTGATTTTAGCCTCCGCGCTGTTCTTGTTTGTGACTTTGTAGATTACTGAGACAGCGTTCTTGTTTTTGAGCATAAAAACCGTTTTACTAACCCCGACACCGCCAACGTTGTATTTGTAGGTGGGGAAAGGAGAGACGGAAAACTCGTCGATTAACTTGTACCCTTTAGGGTAAATGGTGTCATGAAACTCGTTGGCACCCAGCCGGTAAACATCTTCGCCGACCAGCAGGTCCTCGTCAAGTTTGGATAGGCAAACTGTGCGGTCACCCGGCGGATGCAACGCTGCAACCAACAACCCATGATACTTGCGCGTGTTGATGCCTAAAGCGGTTGAAGAAGCATAACCGCCTAAACCGTTTGTTATGAGCCATTCCTTTTCGATAACCTCGTCAAAACGCAAAAGAGCATCTTTAGTCAAGGTTATGGCTGGTAACTTCATTTTTTATGGCATCAACTTGGCTATGTTCTTATCTCTTGGAGAACAGAAATAGTTTGCTACTGGAACACATTTTGTTCGGAACAAGAGCAGGTGGGGCTTTGTCAGCTTGTATTCTGTTAAGGTTTCTGCGTAGCCCATGCCCTTGGCGAAGACGAGTTCTGCTTCATCATAGACTTTTAGGAACTCTGGCGAAACCTCTTTTTTTTGCAGTCCTACCGCGTCTGTGCCAGTGGTTAAAATCTCATCTGCCAGTTTATCCATGTTGGATAACTCCACATCCTCCAGGGTAGCATCATTAATTACTGGTGCTCCCTTAACAACGTAGGTTACTTTTAACCCCATGTTCTTGAGCTGCTCAACCAGTAAAGTGTCAAAAACGATTTCTCCAGCGTTATCCGCCAAATACAGCACGCTTTGCGCCTTTTTCGCTAACTCGTAGGCTTTGTCTATGTCATCGATAACTAGATCTTTTGCTGCCGCCCTAAAACAGCCAGTTAAATCATTTAGGGTAAATTTGTGTCCTGGAATATCGAACTCCATAATATTGCCTACAATCGCACAGAGGCAGGCTTTCTTGAAGCGCTCCTGCTGATTGTTACCTCTTTCCACCAGCTTTTTGGCGTGCGGCAGCATTTTCAGCGCCTTCTCGTTGGCTGCTTTTTTACTGCGTTTGTAGGGGTCGTTGTTGCCGGTTAGTTTCTTTATGATGCGGTCTCGTTTAGTTCCCAAATTAGCCGCGACCGAGGAGGGCTTGAATTCGCGGTTTAACAGTTTGACAATTTCTGCCATGCACCTAAAACGTAGGGCAGGGTTGGTAGTGGCTTCGTAGGTTGAGATCTTTCCGCGGGCAAGTAGGCAAGAGGCGCATTCAGCTTCAACTTTCAAGATATCTCACGTAATTATTGTTTTGTTGCTTCAGCAAATGCACGTAATACACTATATGGGTTTTTCGCTTTAACAATGCCGCTTGCAACCAGAACTCCTTGAGTTCCAAGCTTGAGCGCTACAGAAACATCTTCACTTTTGCTTATGCCCGCCCCGCAAAGAATAGTCACGTCTTGCTTTATTTGGCGGACAAGATTAACGGTGTTTGTGACCACTTCAGGTTTTGCTTGTGAAACAGCGATTCCTGTACCTATGAGTTCTGGCGGCTCAATGGAAACAATGTCTGGGTGAAGGGCCGCCGCTGCAGCGCTAACGCTTGCGTTATTTACGCAGACAACAGAAGTGAGCTTTTTTTCTTGAGCAATTGTGATTATGGCTTCGATGTCTGAGAGCTTTAGCTGCCTCTCTGAATGATTAATCAGTGTTCCCGTTGAACCGGCTTCAATAACTGATTCCGCAAGAACATGACCGGTAGAGTTTCCCGGCTTTATGGGGTCAATATGCTGGGCAAAAACTGGAATCTCAACGGCTTGTGCAATTTTGGCGATGTCTGCAAATTGGGGCGCGACAATTATGGTTGTGCCTGTTTCTTTTGCGGCTTTTTCTGCTTGTTTTGCCAATTCAAGGGCTTTTTGACCGGTTGATTCCAGATAGGTCTTGAAGTTTACTATAATCATGGGCGTTTCCAGATTCAAAGATTAATCCTCTCGTTTAGGGTTTAGAACACGAAGTATTAATATTATTTTGCTTTACAGAAAAAGCTGTTGACACTGCAACTTTTAAAAAAAAGTAGATTTAGGAAACAGGGGCTTCCACTGGCAACTCAGTTCTTCTTTTAGCCGCCTCTTCAGTTAACATGCCAACAAGCTGCCCATTCTTTACCATGGCTGCCCGCTTCATGCCTTTTTCCCTCATAACCCTCATAGCGGTAACCATCGACTCATTAGCTTTCAGCAGTATAAGCGGCGTGTAGTCAAGGTCTTTTGCCAGGGTTTTTACCGGGTCTTTGTGTTTATCCACGATTTCTTTCAGCAGGTCTCTGTCGTTTATCACGCCGACGGGTCTACGCTGCTCCATTATCAACACCGAGGTTACGCCGTTTTGAAGCATACTATCCACAAGTTTAGCTACAGTTTCAGTAGTTGAAATTTCGACAGCCGGCAGTTTGGTACCCGCTTGACTGCTGATTTCTGAAATTTCGATGCCTCTCTTCCAGATGTCGCTTAGCATTTCGCTTACTCTTTCTATTTGGCTTGGGTCACTGGAGTAGAAGGTGTCGGCTAGGTAAAATGCTGATTCAGCGCCGAAATCACTTATGGGCGGCATCTTAAACATGAAAAGGTGTTTATCATCCACCACCATCATGGTTAAGTAGCTGATGGGGACGTGCTTGATTTCATAGTGGGCGGAGAGTTTTTTGGCTGGTTCCAAATTGTCCAAATCGATGGATGCCATGATTCGGATTTTTAAGCCTTTTTTGAAGTATTCAATTAACGGGTCATCTTCGGCAAGCCTGTTAATGCTCTGAGAGGAAGTGATGATGACCACGTCTTTTTTGGCTGATTCCAGAACTTCTGTAACTTTCTCCCACGCATCTTCAGCGCCTTTTATGACAACTGTTTCACCGATAGGTATGCCGCTTTTCAGTTCATCTATGCGCCTGGTTGCTTCGACGCCTGTCTGCCACATCTGGTCAAAGAACGACCTGAGAACAGATATGAACATTTTATCGTTAATCCATAAACCTTCATCTTCCAGGTTTAATACAGATGCTTCGTTGCCAAAAGGTGCATAGAGTATGGCTTCTTCTTGGTCTTTGATGAGGAAACGAGGGAAAAACTTTGAGGTCATGTTCAGGTGGCGGAGTTTGATGTTCAGTTTTTCCTCGGCTATGTTGCGGTCTATTCTCTCAACTACTTTGAGGTTTTCCAGCGAAATGTCGGCTATAACTTGGAATTGTACATTGCGCTCTTGCGAGGGCGCTACGGCAGCGTCAAAGATGCCTGCGATGTCTTCCTGGATTAAGCCCAGAGCAGTGGTGAGAACAATAACTTCTTCTTTAGCTTCCTCAATCATGGTTAACATTTTTGAATGAATCTTTTTCTTGCCTGTGATGATGGAGAATTTGGCTACGGGGTACTCAGATTCTGGAGCACTTATGGACTGCCAAGCTGTTAAAAGATTTTGTTTCTGATCGTTAAGGTTGATAACTTCGTTTTTCTTAGCGTTAATGTATGAGTCAACTAACGCCTCAAAAGGAACAATGGTGAAACGAGTTGGCCTCTCCAAAGTCGCCTCTATAAAGCCTTTTTCTTGCAGTTTTTTGAATGTTCTGTATGCCTGGACTCTCTCCATCTTCAGCCGTTTTGCCACAAAGCTAGTTGATTGAACACCGCTCTTGGCAAGGAACATGTAGACTTGAATTTCTCTTTTAGATAAGCCGAGAACTTGTAGGAATTTTGTTATGTCCTTTTCGCTCATCAAGCAACCGCCATATAAAACCCGCTTTAATTGTATAAATTAATGATGTTGGAGGCATTATATAAATAATGCTAAAATTTTGTATCCTTTTGGACGCAACTAAAGACAACTAGAGAATCAGGCAAGCTTGGTTTGCTCGCTGCCCTTCTCGCTTTTGGCTCGCTTAGCAGTTTTCCAGGACTTACGCACGCAACTTGGGTAGTCATCGCTCTTTTCCAAAAGCTGCTTTAGAAATCCCACGGTTCTGTCATCGGTTAAGTATCCGCTGCCAAAGTCACCGAACTCAAGTTTTAAACTGGCTATTTCCTGGTCACGTTCAACCTTGGCTATAATGGAAGCTGCTGAAACTATGGGGAAAAGCTTGTCGGCTTTGTGTTTGGCAACAATGCTTGTTTTGATTTTTAGGCATTCTTGGATGTGGTTTTTGAATCGGTGTTCTAGCACGTCAGCAGCGTCAACGTATGCTTCGTCAGGCTTTAGGGCTTCTATGACTTGCGCCATGGTTTGGGCTTCAAGCCTGTTTAGCTTGTGCAGTTTTCTGAGGCTTTCAACAGCTTTATCGATTTGGCAGGGTTGGACTTTTATGATTTGGTGGTTATGGGCAAGATTTAGAATCTGGGGGTATAGGGCTTCTCGTTTTTTGGCGGTAAGCAGTTTTGAATCTTTCACCCCTAACTCCACAAGCAAGGGTAGATTCTCAGCTTTCATGGCGATGCCAGCGACAACTAAGGGACCAATAACGCACCCACGACCTGCCTCGTCAACACCCGCAACCAACATGCCTGTTCACTGCCCATGTTTAGAATGGCTTTGGAATACTAAGCTTTAATGGTTTTCCAAAGAACTGCAACTTTAGCCAAAAAAGATGATGTCGCAGAAAAGTAAGGCACAGCTTGTTAATGGCTAAGCTTTTTGGGCAACTATCATAGCGTGTGCTTTGTCAAAGGGCTCTAGCGCCACGATTTCTTTAACATCAAACCCTCTTTTCCTCAAAACCCGCGCTTCCTGCTGGTAAACAGCTTCAGGCGCCATTGTTACATCGATGCTTTGGGCTTTCACTGCCAGCATAACCCAGCCAGACGGCTTAAGCAGCACGTCAGCGTTATCAGCGAGAAGTTTAGCTTGTTCAGGTTGGGCAACATCACAGTATATGGTATCGACTTTCCCAGGGATGAACATGGCGTATTTCTCTGGGAACCGTGCATCCTCAAGAAACGGCGAAATGTTTGTGCGGTATGCGGCTACGTTGTTTATTAAGTCGCGGATTGACCGCTGAGCAAACTCTACGCAGTAAACATGCCCTGTTTCTCCGACGATGTCTGAAACGTGGCTGGGTGTGGTTCCTGAAGCAGCGCCTAAATAAAGCACTTTGTCGCCTGGCTCTATGGGTACGTTTTGTACACCTTTTATGATGGCTCCTGCAAGTTTGCTTCTAAAAGCATCCCAAACGCGGTATTCAACGCCTTTAAACTTGACAAGTCGTTCTCCGTAAACGCTTCTGCCAGGCGTTAAGTTGCGAGTGGCTAAGCGTTGTGCGCCGTCTTCAAGTGTAACTTGGTAGATTTCCCTAAATTTCTGGTGGGGCTTAACCTTGACGGGCACGTTTTTCTCTCCACTGTTTGCGCCTGCGTTTTCCGCCTCTTGGCGGTCCTTCACGTCTTGGTTTTTCCTTAAATGGACGGCGTTCGCCTTCTCTGAAAGGTTGTTCGCGTCTTTCAGCTCTTTCTTCTCTGCGTTCAAAGGCTGGTTTTGGCTTGGGCTCTTTTGGTGGCGGAGGCTCTTTGTACTTCTCCCGGATTTCCTCAAGCCTCTTGTTAATGTCTTCTTTAAGTCTGTCGCCGATATAGTTGCCTCCGAAAGCGTCGGCTCTAGCGGCAATGCTTAGTTTGCCAGCGATTACCCGTGCGATTTTTCCTCTCTGCCACCGTTTGGCATCATGCAACAGTGTGTGCTGGAAAATCAAGCCGTGTTTTGGGGGTCTTGCGCCTGTTTTCAGTGAGCGGAACAGGGCTTTTTCTGCGCCCAATACTTGTATGGTGCTTGCTGGTCTCATAGCCAAGTTTTGCAGGCTGCCGGCGATGGCGATTAAACGTGCGCCGAGAAGTGCTCCTGCAACCGCGCGGACGTTGGGAGCCATTTCCTCCATGGTTCTGTCCACGTAGCTTTCCATGTTCTTGCGTAGTTCATAAAATTCAAGGATGTCTTTGCTTAGGGCTTGGATTTGGGTTAGATCGTGTTCTGCAACGTCTGCACCCATGGATACCTCAGCAGCTTTAGCGACTAGTTCAGCTCTTTCCTTTGGAATGTTCTCTTTTTCGAGGATTTCAAGGGTAAAGTTTTCTCTGTCGCCGATGTTCATGACGAGTCTGGCATAAGTTTCATGCTTCTCAACCAAACGGTCAAGCTCTGGAAAATACACTCCATACCATTCTCTGAGTCTGCCCATGAACAGGTTGACTGTGCGGTCTAAGTCATCAAGGGTTTGGATTGCTTGGGCGATGATTAGGTCTTTTTTTTCTGCGGCGCCTTTGATTCGCAGTTTGGCAAGCTCCAAGCTGACGTTGCGGTTCCATAGGCTAAGTTCTTGTTCGTCAACAACAAAGCCAAATTCAAGGGCAACTTCGCTCATGCGGGAGCGCAGAACTGCTACTTCGGCTGGTTTCGCCACTTCCGCGGTGATGTTCATTTTGCGGTTGGCTTCTTGTGCCAAGTTGGCGTTTTCAAAAGCGAATGTGTCGTATCCTGCGTTTTTTAGCAGGCTGATTAGTGAGAAGAGTTCGTCGGAGATTTGTCCTGTTTCGGTTTTCAGCAGGCTTTTTGCTGCTGCCTGTGCCTTTTTGGGAAACAGCGCTTTCTCTATTAGGCTGTTTTTTTCGTCGAAGGCTGCTACTCCGAACGGGAACTGAACGATGAATGCTTTCATTTTTCTAAGCCCCAATAAACTACCTATTGTCAACACTCTGAGTTAATAAATAGTTTCGTTGCCCAAGACTGGGAAGAACCGCATTTTTCGTTGTTAAGGGTCTCTGCTGCTTTTTTACACTTATTGTTTAAGGGCTGACTTGTTTTTAGGCTGGGAGTTCTATTGTGAAGGCGGTTCCCTTTCCTTCTTGGCTTTCAAAGGTTATTTTGCCGTCCAATGCTTCAACCAGCCGCTTAACAACCGCTAAGCCTAAGCCTTGCCCCTTAGCTTTAGTAGTGACTAGTGGCGTGAAAAGTTTAGGTTTGATTTCTTCAGGGATACCCTCTCCCGTGTCGGAGACTCTTATGACGGCTTTGTTATCAAGTTTTGAGGCGGTTAACTCAAGTTTGCCTCCGTTTGGCATGGCTTGCATGGCGTTATTAATCAGGTTTGTTAGGGCACGCCTGATTAGGGTTGGGTCAGTCTTTATCTGTCGAACGTTTTTCATGTGGATTCTTACAGCGATGGCTTCTGGGATTCTGATGGTTTGAAAAATATCGTCAACGATTTCCTCTAAGTCGACTTGAGTGTACTCGGGTTTTAAGGGGCGAGCGTAATCCTGCAGGTCGGAGATTATCTTGCTTATGTAATCGGTTTGTTCCTCAATTAGGGTTATGCTCTCCAATGCTAATGTTTTGTCCTCAAGATGAGGGGTTTTTTCAATAGCCGTTTTTGCCAAAAACAACTCGTTAATAATCGCCTGCAGAGGATTGCGAATATCATGCCCAATCATGCCAGCAGTTTGACCAATAGCAACCAAACGCTCTGTCTCTTTGCGCTCCGCAACGTTTTGAAAAATCCGCCAACGGTAAGAATGAAGCTGCAGAGAACTTAACGCTGCAACAACGTTGACAAATATTAGGCTGAGAAGGGCTGTTATGAGCGCGGGCATCTCAAATGAGCCGAAACTAAACATAATTATCAGGAGTTCACCCCCAGAGAAAACCAGCGAGGGCAATGCTTGGTAGATAAACCGTGTTGGGATGGTTAAGTAGAAGACGAAGATGGCTATGTCGATTACGATTATGTGGGGCAGAAAGTTTTCAGGGCGCGTTAAATTTACCAGCAATACGCCTACCACAACGGAGAATAAGTAAATGAAGGTTGATGAGTCATAAGAGCGGTAGTTTTTAACCTGCCCGATGTATCGAATCTGGTAAGCGGAATATGCAATTAACCCTGCCCTCAAAACCACAAGCCCATAGAAGACTGGCGTCAAGCCTAAAATCATGTAATCGCTGATGGCAAAAAGCCCGATTGTCACCGCAAGCAACACTACAACTATGCGGGTCTGCGAGATGTCGGAGGCGAGGAAGAAACTTCTGTAGTCTTCTTTGTTGTCATAGGAAATCCTCTGTATGGCGCCCTCAGCTTCACGGGCAGCTTTCCTTATCGCCTGAGTTATGCCTCCCTTTTCTTTTATGAAAGTCACCCCTTTAAGCCTGTAAAAATGCACAATCGTGCTCTGATAAGAATGAGCAGACACAAAATATATGGCTTCTTACGAATTAAGCGTTTGCTATAAATAAACTCTTAGTTAAGTTTAAACTCTGCCGTTGAAATAATAGTGAGCACCAATCTGAGAGCTAAGGGGAAAAAGGGACCATGGTAAATCCGACGCCGCACCGTGCACGAGGCGTAAAAGTGCTTAAAGCCGTTTCTTCACCTCTCAGACTGCAAATCCTCAACCTGCTCTTTGACAAAAGCGCCCTCTCCTACTCTGAACTTATGAACCAGCTGAAAATGAACCCCAGCCGAGACGCAGGCAGATTTGCATATCACCTAAAATTCATGCTAAAAGCCGATTTGGTTGAGGCGGATGTTGAGGCAAAAAAATACTTCCTAACTGACCTTGGTAAAATGGTCCTAGATGTCGCTGACCGGGTGGAGAAAAAAGCCGTCAAACCCCGCGGCATGCTCGTGCGAACATCCCATTTAACCATGGAAGAGTTTGACGCAAACAAAATCGCCAATTCACTCATAAAAGAAGCCAAAGTCCCAGCTGAATTGGCGCAGAAAGCAGCCAAAGAAGCGGAAAAACGCTTAACCAAATCCAAAACAAAATACCTCACCGCCGCCCTAATCCGCGAAGTCGTAAACGGCATCTTGGTCGAGAAGGGCTATGAAGACTACCGCCATAAGCTTACAAGAGTCGGCATGCCCGTTCACGAAGTAGCTGCTTCCATAGAAACCAAAGACACAAACCAAGACTCAACTGTTATCCTAACAAAAGCTGGGCAAACAGTTCTTGGCGAGTACACGCTTCTCAACATTTTCCCTCGTGACATAGCTGACGCTCACCTCGCAGGCGCCATCCATATTGATGATTTAGGCACTTGGGTTCTAAAACCCAGCGAAGTTATCCATGACCTCCGCTTCTTCTTCCGAAACGGCTTAAAACTGGAAAACAAGCACCGCAGTTCAATGCGACCGCCAAACAATCTTGAATCGGCGCTCTCAGTGGTTTTTGGCGTTCTCTTAAATGCCAGCCGAGAAATCAACGGAATGCAAACCTGCAATTACTTCAACGTTTTCCTTGCCCCATTTGCCAGAGGTGTGGAAACCTGGCGGCTGAAGGAAGCCCTGCGCATATTCATATTAAACGTAAACCAGCATGCAGACGCCACCTTGGGGCTCGAGCTTTCGACACCCAAACAGTTCTCTGAGAAACAAGCAATCGGCAATGAAGGCAAAACATTCGGCACATACGGCGACTACGTCCAAGAGAGCCAGCTTTTAGCCCAGCTTGTTCTTGAGGTTTACGCTGAAGAGGGCTCGGTAAAGCCTCTGCTTAACCCCAAACTGGTTATAAAAATCAACAAAGAAGCTTTGGCAGACCAGAACGCCAAAGCAATCCTGCAAAAAGCCCACTTCTTGGCAGCTGAGAAGGGCATGGTTTACTTTGCCAACATGACCAAAAAAGACAACGAGCACGTTGCCTATTCAGCGTCAGGAATCAAGCTGTTGCCCGATTTAACCGAGGACTGGGAAACTGACACTTTAAGAACAGGCTGCCTCGGCTGCGTCACCATCAACCTGCCCAGAATCGTACTGGAAAGCGAGAGAGACAAAAACAAGTTCTTTGACCTCGCCAAAGAAAGGTGCGAGTTGGCAGCCCGTGCTCTGGGAATAAAAAGCAACGCTCTAAAGCAAAACGGGAAAAATGCCTTGCCATTCCTGCTAAAAAGCGTCAAGGAAGACACCTACTTTAGGCTCGAAAACTGCTCACGAGTTATAAATTTGGCGGGATTTCGGGAAGCCGTGGAGGCTTTCACAGAAAAAAGCTTGCACTCAAAAGAAGGACGAGAATTTGCCGAAGAGGTTGCCCAGAACATTTTGGCGTTTAAGCAGAAAGTCGGCAGAAAACATGGAAAACGCCTCTACATTGTCCTGTTAAGCAGTCCTGAAGCGTCTGAGCGGTTGGCGCAGTTGGACATTGAGAAGTACGGGGTCGCCAAGGTCAAGTTCTCGGGCTCAAGAGACAAACCCTACTACTCCACCGCCAAGAGGCTTCAAGTCAAAGCTGCAGGCGAAACCTTGGCTGTGCCCTTTGAAGCCATAGAGACAGCGCAGAAAATCAAAGGCTTAACCACGGGCGGAACCTTAGATATCATTGAGCTGCAAGAAACCGAGTACACGCCGCAAGCACTGTTAGATTTAACCTTGCGCCTAATCGAAGGGCAGCAGGTGGAGTTTTTCACTTATAACCGAGCCATCAGCTTCTGCGACAACTGCAACAAAAGCTGGTTTGGAAAACTTCACAAATGCCGTTCCTGCGGCTCCATGAGCACACTGGCAACATTCGACCGCTTCACATCAACATAGCAGCTATTTGACGGCGCCCAGCACCAGTGAGAGCAGAGCCATGCGGACTACGATGCCGTTCCAGACCTGTTGGAAGTATCGTGCTTGCGGCGTATAGTCGACTTCAGGCGCAATCTCGTCAACGCGCGGGAGCGGGTGAAGGATTATGAGGTCTTTTTTGGCGTTGCCAAGGGTTTTTAGGTCTATTTTGTATGCGCCTTTGACTTTGGCGTATTCGGCTGCGTCTGGGAAGCGTTCCTTCTGAATCCGAGTAACATACAACACGTCGATTTGCGGCATGATGCTGTCCAGCGTGGCGTTTTCGGTTACTGGAATCTTGCTTTTTATGGTGTTGATTACGTCTTTGCGCATCCTCAAGCTCTCAGGCGACACCAAGTAAAGTTCAATGTTGTAGAGTGCCAGCGCGTAAGCCAGTGAGTGAACTGTTCTGCCATACCGCAAATCCCCAATCAACGCCACTTTCAACCCGTCGATTTTGCCTTTTTCTTTGCGTATGGTGTAGAGGTCTATGAGCGCCTGCGTCGGATGCTCCTCAGCTCCCGTGCCAGCGTTTATAATTGGGACTTTAGAGAAATCCGCTGCCAGTTTCGCCGCGCCCTCTAAACTATGCCTCAGCGCTATAACATCTGCATAATTTTCCACTGTGCGCACGGTGTCGGCGAGGTTCTCGCCTTTCCTAACTGAGGCAATTTCTGGTTCTGCAAAGCCAATGTTTGAGCCGCCGAGTTTTAGCATGGCTGACTCAAAGCTTAAGCGTGTGCGGGTGCTGGGTTCATAGAACAGGGTGGCGAGGATTTTTCCTTTAAGCATGTCTGAGCCTTTGCTGGCAAGGGGCTCCATGGATTTGGTTACGTCTAGGATACAATTGATTTCTTCTCTTGTGAAGTCTTCGATTGAGATGATGTCTCTGCCTTGGAACTCCAAACTTTGCACCCTAAAAACAACAAAGCCCCAAAGTGCTAAATAACACTTTGTATCAAAAACCAGCAGAAGGCTGCTGCTTGTGGCATATTGCAAAACCAGAGCAAAAACGTCTGCAACTGCAAACCGCAAAACACAACCCAAAGCAAAGTCCCCAAGTTATTGTTTAAGCTACCAAACCACAACAACAACTAAACAAAAACAAGCAGAAGTTCAGAAACGGCTAAAAAGCCCCAAAAAGACTTAAATTCCATTTCCAATTGAACACGAAACAGCTATATCTCCCTTCAAAAGCACATCTTCCCTTTCTCGGCAAGCTACTGCTTATATGCTTTTGTTGTTGCCTTATGACTGCAACACACTTTTAATAACGTGAATCAAGCAATAAGTTCTCACAACAAAAAGAAAAATTTTGAGGTGTTTTTGTGGGAACTGTATTGGAACAACTACCCAAAAAAGAAAACCGAAAACAAACCACAAGCTCGTATCGATATATGCCCCGAGTATATGAAGTTCGCTTACCATGCCAGTGGCTAGAACACTGCTATGACGGCAAGTGTCCTGCATTCGTACGCCAAAACGGCAACTTTTACTGTGCCAAAGCAAAACCCTAAGAACCCCCTCTTTTTAACGCCAAGAGCTAGCTCGCCTATTTCGTAACACGAATATCAAAGAACAAGGATGGCTCTGCACCAAAATGCAAAGCACCACCGAGAGCTACTTAACAATTATCACTGGACACGGCGCTAAATGCGCAACCTTCTCGCTGATGTTGCCCATGAAAATCTCCCTCACTCGCCCCATCCCCTTATGCCCAACCACAACCACGCCGAAACCGCCTGTTTTGGCTTCGTCAACAATTTCAAGCGCAGGCTCGCCTTCTCTTAGCTTGGATTCTACTGTAACGTTGGGCTTAACCTCTCGGGCTCGGGCAAGAGCTTTTGTTAAAATTTCTTCATGAATTTTTTGAAAATCCTTAGGCACAATCAGAGTGCTTGGGAATGCTGTCATGGCATCCTCAGGAACTCTGGTGCTGGGCGGCAACTGAAAAACATTCAGAACCAAAACTGACGCACGGTACTTCTCCGCTAGGTCAAGTGCAAAATCCAACGCCCTGTTTGAGTTTTCTGAGCCGTCAACCGCCACCAAAATCTTTTCAATCAATCCTAAGCCTCACTTAAAGAATAGGCTTCGAGAATGGTTAAGCTTTTCTCAATTTGGCGAGCTAACCCCCTTAAAAATATAAAGGTAAGGTCATACTTAATTAGCTAAAGAGATGGCAACTGGGGGCTCGTCGATAAAGAAAATCGTCCAAACGATAATCATCCTGCTCATTGCTTCAATAGCCTTATCAACACTCCATCTGCCAAGCATAATTGCATCCGAAGCAAAAGATAACTCCTCTTGGACCACTTTAGAGCCTATGCCTACAGCACGGGGCGGACTAGGAGTTGCAGTGGCTAACGGCAAGATTTATGCTATCGGAGGCTTAAACGGCAGTAGCCTACCGCTAAATACTAACGAGGAATATAACCCCAACACCAATCGTTGGAGCACAAAAACAGCAATGCCCACGGCAAGAAGCGGCTTTGCCATAGCAACCTATCAAAACAAAATTTATGTTTTCGGCGGAACCATTGGCCACGGCTATACTTCGAATACAGAAGTATATGACCCGGTAACAAACACTTGGGAACAGAAGACGTCCATGCGGATACCGAGAGCAGATTTAACCGCTTGTGTGGTTAATGATAAAATCTACCTAATCGGTGGAAAAATATATTCAAGCACAGCACCCTACTACAGCGAAACCGACGTGAATGAAATTTATGACCCGGCTACCGACACATGGGAGACCAAAACCGCCTTACCCACAGCCGTTCAAGGTTACGCATCAGCGGCAATCGATAATAAAATTTACGTTATCGGAGGCCAAAGGGCACCCAACGCGCAGGGAAACCCAGTGATCGTAAATTCTAACCAAGTGTATGATACTCAAAATGACCAGTGGAGTTTAGCCGCAAATCTCCCAGCCATAGCCAGCTATGGTGCGGCAGGCGCAACGGTTGGTTTTATGGCTCCTACACGGTTGCATTTTGTTGGCGGATATTTTGCTAAAGATTTCAGCGGTAAAACCCAAGTTTATAATCCTGAAACAAACACTTGGAGTGATGGCGCCTTGATGCCTACTGCTCGGGCGTACCTGAGCATCGCCGTCATTAATGATATGCAGTATGCCATCGGAGGGTTTGATGGAACCAACTGGCTTAGCACAAATGAGCAGTACAGCCCAGTAGGCTATGGAACCATCCCTCCAAAAGTGCGGATTACTTCTCCGGAAAACAAAACCTACATAGACACATCATTAGCCTTTAACACAAACAGGGGCACAGAATGGGCAGGTTACAGTTTAGATAATCAAGCAAACATAACAATCAAGGGAGAGACGCTATTAACAGATTTGTCGGATGGGTCGCATAACATAGTTGTCTATGCCAATGACAGCAGGGGCAACATGGGCGTATCCGAGACCGTCTACTTCTCTATTGATAAGAGGGCTCCAACCATCATAATACTTCTTCCGCAAAACCAATCCTATGACATTACAGACATCCAGTTAACTTTTTGGGTAAATGAGGCTGTTAGGGAGTTAGCCTATAGCTTAGACGGAAAAGAACGTATTCTAATAATCGGGAACGTCACTCTGCCAGCGCTATCTGATGGCCCGCACATGTTAACGGTTTACGCCACCGATGAACTTGGCAACTCAGCATCAGAAACCGTTCACTTTAACATTGCACCTTTCCCCATGATTGCCGTTGTCGCAGCTTCAGCCACCATAACCATCGCTTTAGCAGCAGGATACCTGTTTTTTAAACGCAGAAAATAGCTTGCCGAAGTACACGCTTATTGAGGGAAAATTGATTATGGTAAGTGCCTCCCACGTGCAAGGCTTGAAATCAGCCCCAACAATGCTCCGAGAACAACAAGCAATCCACCGGGTCCACCTCCAACAATCCCCAGAATTAACAGTACAATCGCCCATGCGAGGTTTGCAACGTATTTTGCACCTATCATGCAGATAATGCCGATTATGACGCCTACTACGCCTTCAACTAATCCTCCAAGAGCCGTTAGAGGTGAGAAAGCGAGAAACGGTGAACCGAGAATGCTTAGTAATCCCAAAATCACCAGCACTAAACCGCCAATTAAGGCTAGGATATAGCCTGCGTACGATAATGTTGTCATCACTAAGTTGACTCCTTGAAAGCATTAGGCAAAAGGTTTTCTCTAAACTGCCAAGTGTTAACTGGATGTTTAAGTCTTTGTGGTTGTATAGAGATAGCAACAGATGGCGAGTTTGATGGGAAAATTTAAGTAACTATAAAACCAACGCTTTCAGGGAAGGTCACAGCCAATGGTCTATGAAGTTGATTACTCTGGCGGCGAAAGAGTGGGATGCTCCTCCAAACTGGTTATTGCTGACAGAATTTTTTACGTTAAACTGTTTTCCTCCGGTAAACCGCAGTTTTTCTCAGGGGATCAGCAAGGCATTATCCAGAAGGAAATTTCAGGAGCTGAGTTTGAGCTGTGGCTGAATGTTTTAGCTGACGACGAAGCGGATGTTGCGGAAATTCAAAGGAAGCTTAACTTAGGTAAGAAGTACTAAAGAAAGTATTTGGGCGTAAAAAATAAAGTCATTAAGTGAAAATGGCGCATAACTTTCTCTTTTGGGCAACAATCGCTATTGTTTGCTGGAAGGCATTAACTTTAATATTTAACGATCTTAAGATAAATTACCTTTAAGGTGAAGTGTCATGGTTAAAACTTTAAGCGTAAACCAGATGGCTTGGGTAAAAGCTCAAAAATTTATCGATAACCCGGATTTTTACGGCGTAACCATCTCAAAATCAACTGCTGGAACCATAATCGTTGATGCAGGCGTGAAGGCTCCAGGTGGTTTTCAAGCAGGCAAAAAACTAACCGAACTATGCCTAGGCGGCGCTGGTAAAGCACAGTTAGGCTTCAAAACCTATGGTGACTTAACCTTTCCATCAATTACCGTCAGCACTGACCACCCTGCAGTTGCAGCGTTGGGTTCTCAGTTTGCTGGCTGGCGTATAAAAGACGGTAACTCCATAGCCATCGGTTCTGGTCCTGTCCGCGCTTTAGCTCTGAAGCCTAAGGATGTTTTTGAGGAGATTGGCTATAAAGACCAAAGCGACAAAGCTGTGCTTACACTAGAGAGCAATACTTTGCCTTCAGATGCGTTGGTTGAAAAGGTGACGTCTGCTAGCGGCGTTTCTGCTGAGAACTTAATCATCGTTGTTGCTCCAACCGCAAGCATCGCCGGCTTAACTCAAGTCGCGGGTAGAGTTGTTGAAGTAGGCATCCACAAGCTAAGAACCCTGGGCTTGAGCCCCAAGGTCATTCGTTATGCAATGGGTTATGCGCCGATTCCTCCAGTTGGCATAGACTTTGAGGTTGCCATGGCGCGCACCAATGATGCTATACTTTACGGCGGAACCGTTTACTGCACCGTTGATTATGATGATGAGGCTGCACTGCAAAAGATAGTGGAACAAGCCCCTTCTAAAGCCTCAAAGGATTATGGCAAACCATTCTTGCAGATTTTCCGTGAAGCTGACAAGGATTTCTACAAGATTGACCATGGCTTGTTTGCTCCTGCATTGCTAATGATAAACAACGCTAAAACTGGCAGAGTCTTCAAAGCTGGAGAAATCAACCCTGGAATTCTCAAAGAATCCTTAGGCTTTCAGTAAGCCCCTTATTTTTTCTTTAATCGGTCACTTAACTTTCGTTTACGGAAATACGCCCTTGCTACTAGCTTTCTAATCTCATCGGCGATGAAAACCGAGCTAGAAATCAAGATAACAACAAGCCAATCTACAATTGAGAGACTAGTTGTTCCCAAAGCAGTTTGAAGAAAAGGCACTTGTGTTGCGGCAAACTGCAGGATGAACGAAGCGACCAAAGACACCAGCAAGTACTTGTTTGACAGTAAGCCAAGTTTGAAAACGGATTTTCGTTGTGAACGGCAATTTAAAGCGTTAAAAACCTGAAAGAGCGCGATAACTGAAAAAGCAAGAGTTTGAGCCCGAGCCACATCGCCAGCAGTCCAACCCATTGCAAATAGCCCCAAGGTTCCTGTTGCCATAAATAACCCGACAAAGATTATGCTCCAAATTATTTCTCGGTTAATTATGCGTTCTTTAGGCTTTCTTGGAGGTCGATGCATAACGTCCTCTTCTTTAGGCTCCATGGCTAAAGTAACAACCAGAAGACCGTCAGTGACAAGGTTTATCCATAAAATCTGCACAGCCGTAAATATCAGCGGAGCAGCAGGCAGAAGAAGTAGCGCTGCGAGAATAGTGATTATTTCTCCCGTATTGGTGCTAACCAGATACTTCACCACTTTCCTTATATTATCAAAAATCACCCGCCCCTCCTCGACTGCGCTAACAATGCTTGCAAAATTGTCATCGGTCAAAACCATGTCAGCAGCCTCTTTTGTAACATCCGTTCCGGTTATCCCCATGGCTATGCCAATCTCAGCCGCCTTCAAAGCGGGAGCATCGTTAACTCCATCGCCCGTCATAGCCACAATATGCCCTTTGCGCCTCAAGGATTCAACAATTCGGTACTTGTGAGATGGAGAAACACGTGCAAACACCGAGGTTTTAGCAATTAGCTCATCTAGCTGGTCATCGCTGATTTCATCTAACTCGACGCCAGTTAAGACCTGAGAGTTTGAACTCATAATGCCTAGCTCTTTTGCAATAGCTTCTGCAGTTAACTTGTGGTCTCCCGTCGCCATGATTACCCTGATTCCCGCTCTCTTGCTGAGTGAGACAGCGGCTTTTGCTTCATGCCTAGGTGGGTCAATCATGCCTGCAAGCCCAACAAATACCAGCTTTGCCTTCTTTTTTTCTTTAAGCGCCTTTTTGTATTCTGCGAGCTCTTCTGGCGTTATTGTTTGATAGGCTAGGGCAAGCATTCTTAAAGCTTCACTTGCCATTTGGGTGCCAACAGCAAGAATGTCCTCTCTTTCTTGTGATGACAGCGCTCTTGCCTGCTCATTTTCTATTATTTTAGAGCAAAGCGGCAACATGGCTTCAGGGGCACCTTTAACGTAAACTCTCAAGCTCTTGTCAGGTTCTTTGTGAAACGTAACCATGTATCGCTCTTGAGGGTCAAACGGTATCTCATCAACTCGTGGGTGTTCTCGCTCAAGCATGTCCTTATGAATATCTGCTTTTGCCGCAGCAACAACCAATGCGCCTTCAGTTGGGTCGCCTTTGATTTCCCACCGCTCAATTTCCCCTTCATACAGGTGCCGCAGTCGAGAATTATTACATAACGCTCCAATCTCAAGCAGAAGTTTGAGCGAGCTATTCTGCTCAACATCAAGCGGTCTACCTTCGAACTCAAAAGACCCTTTGGGAGTAAACCCTTCACCTGAAACCGCAATTATTTTTTGGTCAACGTAGACCTTTCTAACGGTCATTTGATTGGTCGTCAAAGTTCCAGTCTTGTCCGTACAAATCGCTGTGGCTGAGCCTAACGTGTCCACTGCCTGCAACTTCCTTATCAGGGCATTGCGCCGCGCCATTCTGTCTACTCCAATAGCAAGCGTAATGGTAAGCACCGCCGGCAAGCCTTCAGGAATGGCTGAAACAGCAGTCGCTAGAGCAAACAAAAAGGTCTCAAACAAGTCAAAACCGCGGAAAACTGCGATAAAGAAGACAATGCTGCTGGCGAGCAAAGCGAACAGCCCGAGTTTTCTACTCAGGTCCTTGGTTCGTTTTTGAATAGGCGTCTCAACCCTTTCGGTTTTCTTGATTAACTCAGCGATTTTCCCAATTTCCGTTCTAAATGCTGTGGCTACAACCACCGCTTTTCCTCGGCCTTGAGTAACAATGGTTCCTGAAAAAACCATGTTAGCCCTATCCGCAACCGGCAACTCAGCAGCAAGAGTAACAATGGTTTTTACAACAGGCGTTGATTCACCAGTTAACATAGACTCATCCAGTTCAAGGCTTGCCGTCTCGAAAACTCTGGCGTCTGCTGAGATTTTGTCGCCTGCCTCGAAAATTATTATGTCGCCTGGAACGATGTCTCTGGCTTTGACATTTGTCTTAAAGCAGCCATGTGGTTGAATGCATTCTCTGATGACTTTGGCTTCAGGCGCCGCCATTGATTTTAAGGCGCGAAGGGCATTTTCAGCCTTGTATTCCTGGAAAAAGCCTATGGTTGTGTTAAGGATGACTACAACTGCGATTACCACTGCATCAATCAGGTGGTCAACAAACAAAGAAATCAAGGCTGCCACAAGCAAAACGCCGATGAGAGGATTAGTTAGCTGCCGTAAAAACAGCGCCAGCCGGGTCACCTGTTTTTCTTCAGCTATCTCGTTTGCACCGTACTTATCAAGCCTCTCTTGTACCTCAGCGGATGTTAACCCCAACTCGCTTGTTTCAAGTCGACTAAAAACTTCCTCAACATTTAGGGCATGCCAGCGGTCTTCCTGAGCCAACCCTTCATCCTCCTCAGCCTAAGAAAAATGGCGCTGTTATTGTTTCTGAAAAACTCTACCAGTAATAACTACCATGAAGAAAAATTTATGTCTATGTAGAGGAGGTTACGTTTTTAACAGGCAGAAAAGCGTCAGAAATTTAGAGCGTTTGAAGGTAGTCCTGTACCATCTTGTCATGCTCAAACGCTAAAGGAGACGGCAACGCTTTTAGGCTAAACAGAGCGATTTCTTGAATTTCGCCCTCTTGCTTTTTGATGTCTCCGCCGACAGGTTTAACCACAAAACAAGTTGGGTAATACTCGTACTCCACACCGTCTTTTATGCCCTGCTCAACGTACTCGCCGATTACCCGCACTACCTCAACGTCAAGGCCTGTTTCCTCTTTCACTTCCCGGACGATGGTTTGCTCGATTGTTTCGCCGGGGTCTGCTCTTCCTCCTGGCAGTGCCCAGTAGCCTTTGAAGGGTATGGTGTCTCTTTTGATAAGCAAAATCTGGTCATTTGAGTAGGGTATGATTGCGGTTGCAGTTTTACCGGTGTATCGTTTCAAGGTCTATTTACGCCTCGGTTAAGCTGATAACTTCAACCTCCAATTTATTAGTACTGTAACCGCAAAGATGGCGATTCCTGAAAAGACCACAACAGGACCAGGATGCACATTCAAATAGTCAGCCAAAAGGACACCTGAAACCGCTGATAT
>QYYE01000039.1 GCA_003589585.1 Candidatus Bathyarchaeota archaeon | reverse complement strand
ATTAAAGCCACGTACGATTGTGCCATTGTTAATTCCACCTGACGAAGTGCCTGAGACAGTAGCGCCTAATCCAACGTTGAAATCAGTGTTCGCAGAACTTGTTATGCTGTTTCTTGCGTAAGTTGTGTTGCTAACTATTCTTGATGCAAAGTTGCCTGTTCCAAAGGTAGTCCAGTTTATCAAACGATAGCGTTCAGCACCCGCGGAGGAACCGAGATCTTGTACTCCAAGCACGTGACCGTTCATGTAATAAGTTCCGCCACTGCCCGTAATCGGCGAGATGGAGATGTTACTGAGCATGGCTCCAGTAAACGCATCGTATTTTCGGAGATAGCCGTTGCTAATTGATAATAGGTATGGGGTATCGGGCTTGGCTGCAACTCCAGGAACAGGTGCTAGTGCTGTTATGCCGTATTCAATTAGGTTGGGTTCTGCTTCGCCCGGGTACAGTGGGCGCTCCCAAAATAGTTCGCCGGTACGGATGTCATAGCATTGCCACCAAGTTTGACCACTTGGACCAGATGGGCTTGGTTTAGTAACCGTATGATAGCCTTTTCCCCACAAGATTACCGTTGGAGCATTATTGAAGCCTCTGGTTATATCCCAATATACGCTGTCGTCGCCTACGTCGCCGCCTACAACTCCGCCTAAAGCGCCTTGCCGCTTCCACACTATGTGAGCGCTGTCAGGAGCTTGAACCCAAGGAACAAAGTGTTGGCCATCATTCCTATAGGGATTCGTATTTGGGTAATACTCCTCCCACTCCTTGCCACCACCGGGACCAAACCATGGATAGTTACCCATAATCGGCCACCATTCTTTGTGTTCAGGACTCACCGGTCGTGTCCAGTAGTCCGTTGGAAGCGGAGATGCTGGCCAAGATTGCACTGGCTCTTCCTGCACGATAAGTTTTGTCACCGGGGATGAGCTTGGCTTGACGTAGACTGCTGGGCTATAAACAGATCCTCCGGAAGTTGCTGTAATGATGCTGCCTTCAAGGTATCGTCCAGCTGGGAAGTACATTCCTGGAAAATCCAGTTTGAATTGCCACTCGCCAACTTGGTTAACAGCTAACTCCATCCACATGGTGCCGTCTGCGACATAAGAGTTCATGGTGTAGATGTCTTGGGTTCCATCGGGTTTGGTCACTGTAAGTTTGTAGTCTTTGAACAATCGATGTGCGTGTGGTGGTGGGTTAACCCACATGTTGATTAGAATTGTCTGGCCAACTCCTACAGGGTTAGGTCTAATGCTGAGGAATGATTCTGAATCCGCTTGGATTCCAACTGCGACACCGCTAGGTAGTGGTCCGCTGACTGGTTGCTCACTTGCTAATTGTGCTTGAGTGGGTGTTGTTGTAGTTATAAAGAACATTGACGATAATAGTAGGAATATAGCGAAAAATGATATTTTCTTGCTAAATTTTTTCAACTTTTTGTCTCCTATATTTTTGGTGCAATAATGTCTCGTTTTGTTTTTAAGCCTCACTCACCTATCGTGAATGAAAAAGCAACTCTTTTGGATACAATATTGATGATTCAAAAATATGGGAAAAAAAATAAAAAGCGAACAAACAGCTATGCATTATGCAATATGATATAGTGCGCATCACAATTGAACTCATTTCGGCGATTGCCTGTGCAGTTCTTGTAAGATTCATGATAAAACCATATCACCTCACCAGAGAGGGTCGGTATCTTGGCTTACCGCTTGGATTTGGTATTCTTGGTTTATCATATTTTTTTACTGTTATCCTGTTGAGTCCACTTCTTTTTCATAACGCTGCATTGTCATGGCTTGCACATTTAACCAGAGTATTTGCATTTGTATTCCTAGCAGTAACGTACCTTTTCTCCAAGACGCCCTCAAAAAACTCTAGATTACTATGGGACCTAACCCTTACCCTATTAATAGTTATACTCATCACCATATCCTTAGTGCTAATTTTTACTCCGACGGCTGCCTTGGCGCGGTATGGCATTGCTCTCGTGTTTCTCCGAGTTCTTAGCCTAATATGCCTATCTTACGTTATCATTCACATGCTGAGAGAGCACATGGCGAACCCACATCCAACAACAATATGGGTTCCTTTCGGGTTTATTCTTCTTGCAATAAGCCAGTTTTCGTTACTATTAATCAATTTTTGCCCCAGTTATGCATCCCTTTGTAGTTGGGGGGGCTTGGCGTTTCGTTTGGCTGGCTTAGCCGTTGTTCTTCTAGTTTCCTATAGAACCTTTTACTGCACAAAAAAGGCGTATAAATGAAGAGAATCTCGCGCAGAGACAAATTGAAAATCTATGGCGACCTGTTGGCGGTGCTCTATGACGAAGCCAACACTGAAAAGATAGTGCTAACAAGGGTTCAGGTACGGATTAAGGTTCCTTTTGACCGGTTGAAAACTTATATTTCGGAACTCAAAGAGCTTGAGCTGATACAGGACGAGGCTTCGCTTAAGCTAACTGAAAAAGGAAAACTGTATCTTAGAGAATACGAGCAAGTGCTTGATTTTATGAAGCGCATGGGTCTCACTTACAGATAGTAAAGAAGCGTTTAAAACAACCCGAGTGCAGTGGGCTCGCATGGTTCCACCTCTCCCCTGCGCCAACATCCAACAAGCTACTTGTCCATAGCCTTTTGATATTTAGAGAGAACAAAGCTTGCACATGCACTGCTTTAGGTTAAGTTTTCTCTGTTATGGCGCAAGATTAATTAGCTTAAGAGATTATTAGGCATGTATCACATTACTTTAGGATAAGGGATACTTGGTGAGCAGAAGAAAAAAGAAAGATACCGGTCCAATGCCAGCTGCAAGTGCAGGTTTGCTTAGGTTCTTTGAGGAAGAAACCGAGGGCATAAAGGTCAGACCTGAGCTGCTAGTGGTTCTTGCCGTCTCCCTGATAATTGTCTCGGTTTTAGCAAAAATCTTCTTCTAAACGCTTTAGGCGCGCTAACGTCTTGGAGTAGCGTGCAAAACTTCTATTCTCTGAACAGAATTTAAGTGAAGATACAGTTCACTTCTTTCCTCTCGACTTGCCACTTGAGGAATAGGCTGGGCAATGGTTGATCTTAAAACGATGGCTTCAGCGTCTGAGAGCCAAATTCCTGATGGTTCATGAGTAACTGCGGCTAATGTGCCCTCGAAACCATAAGCTGGATCTATAATAACTCTGATTTTTTTGCCGACGTTTCTTTCCAGCATGTGAAATATTGAAGGCGGCAAATCTTGGTTTGACATAGATTTCGCAAACTGCTTGATTGGAGACTACAACTAAGCAGTCTAAGAATAAAACAGTATCTCTCACAAAGCATGAACAGTTTAGGCGTAAATGCTCAGAAACCGTTTTGTTTTCCATGCGTTTTTGACTTTTATATGCTAAAACGCTTTTGACTTCCCTGTGCATTGTAGAAGAATTTGTATTTAGTGTCAACAAAAATTACCCTTAACTTGGCTAGGTTTTAATAAGCCTGTTTAATTTCATAAGAAACCCTTAACTCGAGATGGAAAAAATGGCACCTGAGAACTCTCTAAGCCGTTCAATGAACAGTGCAATAAAACATTACTCGTCCATGTTCTTTCTTCCACCCTACAAAAAAGCCCTTTTTACAATTGCAGTAATCTGTATTGGCATAGTTGGTGTCTCCACTTTTGCGTTATTTGGGATGTCCTTGGAAGGGCTAGCTAATAGTTTAGCCCTCGGTCTCTCCCTTTTCGCCCTGACTCTCCTGATTGACACAGTAATGAGCAGAATTATACTTGGAGTAGACCCAATTTATATTCTGAGACGCACAGTGGCGCTGTCTCTTTTCTGCTGGGTTCTCTGGGGCGCCTTCATCCTAATAGGCGCAATCTTTGCCAGCATGTTCGGTTTGCTGATGTGGGTTAAGTTTTGCCTTTTAGGTTACGCCGCAGTTCTAACTCTTCGAGCAGTCGTATTCATAGCAACCTCAGCAGCCTCAATTTCCCGGCGCCTGCTGTCCGCTTTACTTCAGCCCACACTTTGCATAGTGGCCTTTCTTGTTTTCTGGGCTACCAACATTTCAAGTGCGCTTCCTCTTCAGGTCTTGCCTTTCATTATTATTTCTCCCATCGTTGGATGCGCCGCGGTTTTCCTGTTTCTTTCCTTCCTTGACAGGTTGGGCAAAAAAATCTATTCAATGCCTTCCATGCCCCTGTTTAGGGCTTTCATGCTCAACTGGGTGGTCGGTCTTAACGCGCCTCTGGAAGGTTTTCTTGAGCGCATGGGTGAGGATGCCGATATTGAGGTAACTTTGTTAAAGTTTAATGCCTCCAAGCCCAAGGCTGCAGTAATTGTCCCCAATGTTCACCCTGGACCCTTCAAAAACATCGGTAGCAGCCTTCTGCCCTCCCTTCTTAAACAGAGATTTGAAAAGCAATATGGCTGTGACACCTGTGTACCTCTTGGAATTTTGGGACACGAGCTTGATTTAGCCTCTCAACCGCAAAACCACAAAATAATCTCACACATAATCACTTCAGCCCAGTTTGACGCCTCGGACAATGTGGCAACCCCTTTGGTCAAGGTCACCCATGGACCAGCAACTGCTTCCTGCCAAATCTTTGGGAAAACCGCTCTCCTTTCCTTCACGCTTGCACCAAAAACAACTGAAGATTTACCTCAAGAGCTAGGACGTATAGTTCGCGAAGAGGCAGAAAAATATGGTTTAGACAGCGCCATTGTAGTTAACTCTCACAATAGCATAAACAACATAATTGACACCGAAGAATTCTTAGAAGAACTACGGGTGGCTGCGTCTAACTGCCTAAAAAAAGCAGCTGCCCTGCCAACTAACCCGTTCATGGTGGGCGCCGCCACCGTTTACCCCAAAGAATTCACCCTAAAAGACGGCATGGGCACAGGCGGAATCACAGCCATCGTTGTTCAGGTCGAAAACCAGAAAACCGCATACATCGTCATAGACGGCAACAACATGATTTCTGGACTTCGAGAGAAAATACTTGAAAGCCTAAATGCCTCAGGCTTTGACGAGTGTGAGGTTTTCACAACCGACACTCACGCCGTTAGCGCCGTGGTTACTGGCAGGCGGGGGTATCATCCTGTCGGCGAAGTCATGGACCACAACCTGCTAATTGGCTACATTAAGAATGTTGCAAGGGGGGCAGAGGCAAACTTGGAGCCTTCAAAAGCTGGATGCTTACGATTCGTGGTTCCTCAGGTCAGAGTCATCGGCGAAACCCGTCTACATTCCTTGACAACGTTGGTGGATAAGGGGATTCAGAAAGCAAAACAAACAGTGGTTCCTATATTTGCTCTTGAAGGGCTATTTTTGGTTTTGCTGCTAACGCTCTTCTAGGCGTAAGTGGGCTTGTTTTATTAAGTATAAAAGTTAATATTGCTTCTTTCCTAGTGCCTTTTGTCGGAGTTATCCAGAATGGTTGCTTACCCAAAAATTATTGTTTCACCGCCTGGACCAAAAGCCAGAGAACTTGTCCAAAGAGACGAACGCTATGTTTCCCCATCATACGGCAGATTTTACCCGCTGGTGGTTGAGTTAGCAAACGACTGCATTGTTGTGGATGTTGATGGCAACCAGTACATAGACCTCAACGCCGGCATCGCCTGCATGAATGTTGGTCACAATCACCCGTGCGTGGTGGAAGCAATCAAAAATCAATGTGACTGGTTTCTTCATTACTCTAACACTGACTTTTACTACAAAGCAGTCATAGACTTGGCAGAAAAGTTAGCTAAAATAGCTCCAGGCGAGTTTGAGAAAAAAACCTATTTTGGCAACAGCGGAACCGAGGCAGTGGAAGCAGCCATAAAACTAGCCCGCTGGCACACACGCAAACAACTATTCATAGGCTTTATAAGTGGTTTCCATGGTCGCACTATGGGTTCTTTGGCTTTCACTTCCAGCAAGCCCGTGCAAAGGCGGCATTTTTCGCCTGCCCTGCCTGGTGTAGCGCATGTTCCTTATCCTTACTGTTATCGTTGTCCCTTCAAACTAGAGCATTCAGACTGCGACTGCTACTGCGTAGACTTCATCGAAGAGCAAGTGCTGCAAAAGTATATGCCGCCGGAAGATGTGGCAGCGATTCTTTTTGAGTCCATCCAAGGTGAAGGCGGCTACGTGGTACCTCCCCCAGAGTTTTTCCCCAAACTAAAGAGGCTTGCTGACAAGTACAAGCTTTTGCTTATTGACGATGAGGTACAGTCCGGTATTGGCAGAACTGGCAAGTGGTTTGCTATCGAACACTGGAGTGTTGAACCAGACATAATCTGTTGCTCCAAGGCTTTAGCCTCAGGCTTACCCATAGGTGCCACCATTGCCAAAGCAAAAGTCATGGATTGGACTGCTGGTTCACACGCAAGCACTTTCGGCGGAAACCCGCTATCCTGCGTCGCTGCCTCTGCCGTGTTGGCTGTCATTAGAGAGCAACAACTGCTTGATAACGCTAACAAACAAGGCGCTTATGCCATCAAGAGGCTTGAAGAATTCAAAGAAACCTGCGAAATTGTTGGCGATGTCCGTGGCAAGGGTCTTATGATTGGTGTTGAGCTCGTTGAGGACAAACAGACAAAGAAGCCTGCTTCAAAGAAGGCAGCCGAGGTGATTTTGCGGTCGTGGAAGCGCGGGGTGGCAGTTGTGACCTGTGGAGCCTCAACACTTCGGATTGTGCCCCCGCTTACGATACAGGGTGACTTGTTTGGCGTAGCCCTAGACATCGTTGAAGACGCCATTACTGAGGTGGCAAAAGAAGCCTAATGCTATCTCCGTAGCTTTTTGGCTGTTCGTCGGGGTTTTCTTTTGAGTTCAGTTCCGCAAATTTGGCATTCCTTGGATGTGCAATTGGGTGGGTATTCTCTGTGGCACGCTGGGCAGTACCTGATCCACTCCAGGAGTCGTTTAATGCCAAACGTTGCCAGCGCTAGGAACTCTATGCCCATCTGTGTTGCCACGTTTTGAATTGAGTAGTCGTCGGTGATGATTTGGGGTGTGTAGCCTTCTGATTTCAGTTCTAAAGATAATGCCAAGAGCTGGGTGTCAGTTTCTGAGAGCTTGAATGAATCGCCAACTTTGCTGGAGGACTCTTTCACTTTGTTGGTGAATTCTTCTGAGGGCGCTTTAACTTTTAGTTTTCCGCTTTCAATAGCCGTTTTAAACCTAACAAGCACCATGGAGTTCGCTCGGACTTCCTCTCTAACCTGGGGCACAGTTACCTGTTCTTCACCAAGCGAAAACGGGTCAAACCCTGCCAGAAGCGCAGAGGTATCTAAAACAATAATCCGCCTGCATTCTCTGTTTGTTTGGGTTTTCATTCTGTCCCCTTAAATAGTAACCTGCTTTTTAGACGGTGATAGAAATTCTCTTCAAAACGAATGAAAGATGTTGCGTTTTTGGAGCGTGTAACCTGCAACATGGGCTCTTTGAGGCTTACGAGTTTGCGGTAGTGGCCATCAATCAGCACAAGCATGTTCTTGGGTCTAATCACATTAAAGCTCAGGGTAGAATCTGCAGGAAAAACAAGCGAGTGAAAAACCGTCAACGAGCAAATTGGTGTAAGAACAAAAGCGTTGACTTCTCCGTCCAGAACTGGTCCTCCGGCTGAAAGGGAATAGCCAGTAGAGCCCGTTTGTGTGGCTACGATTAGGCCATCCGCTTGAACTTTTAGGATAGGTTTGTCATCCTTACAAATTTGCGTGTAAAGTATCTTTGAAGGTTCGCCTGCAGAAATAACTACATCGTTGAGGGCGTCAGGCATGTCCTCATCGCCTAATGACACGCACAGCTTGGCACACTTTTCAATTTTGTATTCGCCTCTTAGGCACTTGTCAACAGCTTCACAAGCGTTTTTCGGCTCAACCTCTGTTAAGAATCCTCTTACGCCCATGTTTATGGCTAAAATTGGCGGCTCAGGCTTAGGCACCGTTATGCATGTGCGCAGAATTGTGCCATCACCGCCGATTGTTATTATGAAGTCTGCTTTCATGTTTGCGAGCGGAACCATCTCTTCCTGAGTGGCAATTTTGCCTTTCAGCGTGTCCTCTACGTAAACCTTCAAACCTTTACTTTTAAGATACTCCGCTAATTCCCCTGCAAGCTTTAGGGCCGTTTTTTTGTCATAGCGGGCGACTATTCCCACGCTTTTGAACACGCTCTCACCGTTCAGGTAAATAGCGTTACCTTAATCTATATTAACCCTTTCAAAGGCTAAGACTTGCTTTCCCGATAATTTCTCAGTAAGAGTATTGTTTACTTTTGAGTTGGTTGTTATGGCTAACCTTAAAGGAAAATTGGCAGTTGTCACAGGTGCTGGACGTGGCATTGGTGAAGAGATTGCTTTATCCCTATCAAGGAATGGAGCGGAAGTTGTTGTTACGGATGTTTCTGCGGAAATTTCCTTGATTGGTAAGGAAATAGAGGCTTTAGGCGTCAAGGCGTGGTGCCCTTAGATATTGCAAATCTGGTTGTTTTTCTTGCCAGCGATGAATCAAGCTACGTAACTGGTCAATGCATTGTCTGTGATGGCGGTATACGCTTCCATAAAACAAGTGTTTTGCAGTTTATTTTGGGTGAACGTAACTCAGCAGCAATCACTTTATCATTAACCAAGTTACCGCCCGCACCTTATGTAAGCTAGAGGTTCTGAATATTTTTCAAATAAAAGTGGTGGTAGTTAATAACTAAATCGACATTGCGTTGCTTTGGGTTTTTGGCGCTAGTTGGTGGTTAATCTCAACTCTCGGATTTTTTCTTCTACTCCCTGCAACTCTTTTTTTAGTTGTTCGGCGTATTCTTTTAGGCGCTCCATTTTTTCTGCCTTAGTTATAAAGTGCCTGCGCATGCCATGTGCGGGGCCTTTGCAGTTGCATTCTGGTTCGTTTGTTTGTTGCTTTGCGCATGTGTGGTCTTCCATTGTGTTTGTTCACCTCTGATAGTAGATATACTTAGTAAAGTATTTAAGCTATAAAGTTTATACTAAGATAGCGACTATCCCTAACTAAAGTGAAAAACTATGGAAAAAGAAACCGAAACCACCCACTGCCCACTCGAAGGCGTAATAGACGTAATAGGAAGAAAATGGGCATTACTAATAATCAATGCCATAGGCAGCTGTGGAAAAGCCCGATTCAGCGAACTCATGGAGCAACTGCAAATAGTTAGTCCAAAAACGCTTTCCGACACGCTAAAACAACTGCAACAAGAAGGCTTGGTCGCGCGCGAGTCGTTCGCCGAGATTCCGCCTCGAGTAGAATACTCTCTAACTAAAGATGGCGACGGTTTATGGAAGGCAATAATCCCGATTCTCAAATGGACGGTCTCAAGAGGCGATGCAAACGGGCGTAAATGCTCTCCAACCTCTTGCATACTAAAGGATAAACAAAAAAAAGAGTGATTTAGCCAGCGGCTAATTGCGATGTATCTTTTAGGTTACTTTTGCTTGGTCAGCTTCACCACAAGAAACCTGAAAACTCCGCTTCCGCTATTACGAAGCAAGTGGGGAACATTCTTAGGGCTGTCTATAAGCATGTCTTTCTCTACCTCTTGCTGTTCCTCACCGATGTCCACAATCCCTTTGCCTTCCAATATGTAAAAGAAAACGTCAACCGGTGTGGTGTGCTTCTTGAGAGACTGCCCGGGTGTTAGTGCCATGTGGATTACTTCAGCGGTTTCTGCCTGATGGATTTTTTTTTGCTTCAACTGCATGTACATTTTGGAAAGAGTTTGTTTCGCTTACTCGAGTTATCTTTATTATTTAATGTTCCTCTTCCAGTTCGGTGGACTTTTGAAATTGCTTTTTTGGTTATTATGTCTTCAGCTTATCTTTTATTCAATATTTTGTTCTAAATTTGTTTAAGGCAAGAACTGTCTGTTCAGTCACATTACCGGTCGCAGGCTTTTCAGAACAAGAAACGTGCAAGCGGAAACCTAGTGGCGCGTTAAAACTCACAGGGATACCTTAATCTATATATGGGTGTTGTTTAGAAATTGCATTGAAAAGAGGAAAAACTGTGGTGCGAATATGAGTAGACCAGTTGATGTTGGGGAATTACGTGTCGGGGGCTACATGATGATTGAAGGCGAACCCTGCCGCATAGTAGACATCGCAAAATCAAAACCCGGAAAACACGGCGCAGCCAAAGCAAGAATCGTTGCCATAGGCGTTTTCGACGGGCAAAAAAGGCAATTCGTCAAACCGGTTGACGCAAGCGCAGAAATTCCCATAATCGATAAGAGGCCAGGGCAAATTTTCGCTGTCAACCCGACTGGCGTGCAAATCATGGATTTGGAAACCTACGAGTATTTGGATGCTCCGTTTCCAGATGAGGAAGACCTTAAAGCCAAGTTGACTCCCGGCGCAGAAATTGAGTACTGGAAGATTCTTGGGAAAATAAAAATCGTTAGAGCAAAGTAAGCCACGATTTAATCGCTTTTCTTTCCTTCGCTGTCCTATCTTGGATTTTGCCTTTTGATTTAGGGGTTTAGCTCCACCATTTCCAACCGAGCTTTTTGAAGAATAGAAACAACGCTAATAGAATTAAGCCCCAGCTTAAAGACATGCCTGCCAGCATAAGTATCAGGTTGTCTTGCAGGTAAACGTAAATTGCGTATGCACTAAGCGCAGCTAAACCTAAAAGCAGCAAAACAAAAATGGCTAGATAAACCAATCGTTCAACACTCAACCTGCATCTCCATAACTACATGTGTTGCTTGTTTTGTTAAAAGATTTTCCATAAATTCCACTGACAGTTGCTAGCGCAAGTTAGGTTTAAAACCGAGGTGCTGCTTATTGACTCTTGTGGAGAAAAAACCAAACGATACATGCCCCACAACCACAAGAAGACGCTTTTAACATGGAGCCATGTTGGGAGTGTGGAGAAAAATGCATATTCCACATCCAAACAGGCGTAGAAAAACGTTGCAAAGGCAATAAGGAACCGCTACCAATTGCTGTCTTGAGGGGATTTTAAAGCCGCCGCACCCACATAAAGAACAAAAACAATCTTGCCCTTTTTATAGGAGGAGGGGGTCTATGGCAGAGCAACAGTCGCTTTAGGGATAGTGCTTCTGTGTTGCTTGTGGTGGCTTGCAAAACCAGCTTACAACTGAAACTAACGGATAGCAAAACACAGCCTGCAGCACAAACCATGGTTGATGTTGTGGAGGGGGAGGGGAATCAACAACTACTACTGAAAAAACAAAACGCCACCTGCCACCCAAGAAATCACCCTAAAACCCGCTAAAGTTTATGTTCTAGCATGAAGCTTTTTTGCTAATGAAGCCGATGATGGATGAAGAGCCGTCTGAAAATTGTGAAGAAAACAATATTGGGGATTGAGGCTTCAACCTACAAATTCCCCACCCTAAAAAACCGAGCCATTTGGAATTTTTCCTGTTTATTCTTTGTTTTACGCTGTAATCTTTATTTAAAAGAAACATAGATGTATTTGGCTGGAGACTCAGATGGCACTAGACAGGTTAGGTTCTTCGCTATACGACGCCATAAAAAAGGTATTCAAAGCTTCAGTAGTAGACGAAGCGACAGTGAAGGAACTAGTCCGCGACATCCAGCGAGCACTACTCCAAGCAGACGTCAACGTCCAACTGGTCCTACAAATCTCAAAAAGCATAGAAGAACGAGCCCTAAAAGAGAAAGTGCCGCCAGGCATATCCAGACGCGAACACGTCATAAAAGTAGTCTATGAAGAGTTAACCCGTTTCGTAGGCGAAAAACCAGTTGCGCTAAAGATGGAGTCTGGAAAAAAGAAAATCATCATGCTGGTCGGCATCCAAGGTTCAGGCAAAACTACACATGCCGCCAAACTTGCACGTTACTTCCAGAAAAGAGGCTTAAAACCCGCCCTAATTTGCGCTGATACTTATCGTCCAGGCGCTTTTGCTCAGCTTCAGCAACTGGGTAGCCGAATTAACATCCCTGTTTACGGCGACTTGAAGGCTAAAGACCCAGTCAAGGTGGTCAAAGAAGGGCTCAAACAGTTCAGCGACAAGGACCTAATAATTGTCGATACCGCGGGCAGGCACAAGGAAGAGAAAGAATTAATCAAGGAAATGAAAGACCTTGAAAAAAACATCAAGCCTGACGAAGTCATAATGGTCATCGACGGCACCATCGGACAGCAAGCCCTCACCCAAGCCAAAACCTTCCACGAAACCACCACAATCGGCGCCATCATAGTAACAAAACTTGACGGTTCCTCACGCGGGGGAGGAGCACTTTCCGCAGTTGCCGCCACAGGCGCGCCAATAAAGTTCATTGGCACGGGCGAGAAGATTGAGGATGTTGAACCGTTTATTCCTTCGCGGTTTGTCGGGCGCCTGCTGGGCATGGGTGACCTTGAGACCCTTTTGGAGAAGGTTCATGACGCCGAGGTTAAGGTTCCCCAAAAGAAAGCTAAAGAAATCCTCAGCGGCAAATTCACCCTAACAGACATGTATGAGCAGTTTGAAGCCGTCAAAGGCATGGGGCCTTTTAGGAAGGTGCTTAAGATGCTTCCGGGAATGTCCTATGATGTACCCGAAGATATGCTTAACACCGCTGAAGACCGCCTAGAAAAGTGGCGAGTAATCATCCAGTCTATGCGCCCCGACGAGAAAGAGAACCCTAAAATCTTGAATTCTTCGCGTGTCAAGCGAGTGGCGCGTGGCTCTGGAACCTCTGAAAAGGAAGTTAAAGAGCTTCTCAAGCAGTATGTTATGATGCGCAAGATGTTAAAGATGTTTAAGCGCAAGAAAAAGCTGCCGTTTGGTTTAGGCGGCGGAAAAGGAATGCCGATGGGCTTTAAGTAGGCTTATTGCGATGGATGTTTTAGAAAAAGCCTTTGAGCTTCTCAGTAAACATGCTCTTTGCGAACATTGTCTGGGCAGGCAGTTTGCTCAGCTGGGCTACAGTATGGAAAACAACGTTCGTGGCTCAGCGCTAAAGGTAAGTTTAACTCTGCAAGCCAACGACATAGCCAACCAAAAGAGCGCTGAAGGAATAAAACGGCTTAAAGTTTTGGCGACTAAGGGTTTTTCACGAGAAGCTCAAGAAACTCTCAAGCATCTAAAAAAGCGCATCACCAAAAAGGAAATGCCGGGAAATTGTTTTCTTTGCGAGAGCAGATTTGAGCTTGTTGAGGGTTTAACCCAGAAAGCTTTGAAGGTCCTTGAAGATTACGAGTATAGCACTTATCTTGTAGGCATCGAGTTGCCAGTTAAGGTTGAGGAGCGGGAGGACGAGTTTAAAGCTGCCTTCAACATCGGCTATGGCGAGAGCATAAAGCATGAGTTCGGAAGATTGCTTGGTAAGGCTCTTGGTGAACGCACGGGCAAAGAAGTGGATTACCTAGCGCCTGATGTAGTAGTGGTAGTTAATCCGTTTCTTGAAAAAATTCGTCTTCAGGTAAACCCTCTTTTCGTCGCCGGCAGATACCGCAAAATAGTCAGGGACATTCCCCAATCAAAATGGTTCTGCTCCGACTGCCATGGAAAAGGCTGTGAAAAATGCGGCGGCACCGGCAAACTGTACCCTGAATCAGTGGAGGAGCTAGCTTCTAAGCCTTTGCTTGAAGCTACTTTGGGTGAAAAGTCAGCATTTCATGCTGCCGGTCGTGAGGATATTGACGCGCGGATGCTGGGCACTGGCCGCCCGTTTGTTATTGAGGTTTCAAAGCCAAAGAAGCGGTTTGTGGATTTAAAGCAAGTTGAGGCTTTGATTAACGCTGCTGCTGTGGGGAAGGTTGAGGTTTCAGATTTACGTTTTACCACCAAAGACATGGTCAGACGTCTAAAGAAGGGCGAGGGCGCTCAGAAAGAATATCTTTTGCTAGCTGAGTTTGAGAACGAGCTCTCTGACGAGGACCTTCACATGCTGGAAGAGAAGCTAAGCAACATCACCGTTAAGCAACAGACACCTTTGCGTGTTCTGCATAGAAGGTCCGATTTAATCCGAGAAAAGTACATATATAAGGTTAAAGTTAAGAAGGTGTCGCTTAAGAGAGCTCTGATGGAAATTCGTTGCCAAGGTGGGCTCTACGTTAAGGAATTAGTGTCTGGAGATGAAGGAAGAACTGTACCTAACGTTTCGGATTTGCTCAAAAACAGAGCGAAGACGCTTAAGCTTGACGTTTTGAACGTTATAATGGATGGCTAAAAGATAGGTGAAAGTTGAATGAGAGGTTCAAAAGGATATTACGCTGGGACTCGCAGTTTGCTGCGTAAGCCGACCCGTGAGAGAGGTAAACCAAATATTGGTAAGATTTTGCATGAGTATGCTCTTGGTTCTCAAGTGATTATTAAAATGGATTCTAGCGTGCAAAAGAGCATGCCACACAAGCGCTTTCACGGTAAAATAGGCGTTATACTTGAGAAGCAGGGCAGAGGCTACGTGGTTAGCGTGCCGCAGGGTGATGCGGTTAAAAAAATAATTGTCCGCTCTGAGCATCTGGAGCCTTATACGGGTCGTTGAGACAGATGAGTAAACGAGAAGTAAGCGAAAACCGCTTGACGCTGCCTCAGGTCAAGAAGGTATTGGAAACGATTGGCGAGGAAAACTTGGATCAGTTCCAACGCCGAACCCTCGATTACGTAAACAAGTTTTCTAAAGCGGAGCCTGAGAAGGCAGAGGAGCTTTTGCAAACCCTGACCAAGGAATATGGTATTGATGAGGCTGAGGCTGTTCAGATAATTAATTGCATGCCTGAGACTGTTGATGAGTTGCGAGTTTTCCTTGCTGGTGGCCGAAAAATCATTGAAACCTCCAAATTGGAGGCTATTGTTGCGCTTTTGAATGATAGCCGAATAGTCAAAGAGTAGGAAACAGCTAAAGTATTTTTAAGCAGTAAGCGTCAATACAATAGAGAGGCTTAGTGACTGGTATGGAAAAACGGTATGAGGAGTACGCTTACGTATTAGACTTCTTGCAGCACGGTAAACCAGGTTTTCGCCCCACTGGGCGAGCTGGTTACCGAGCGGGGGCTCTAATTCAGTGTGTGGGTGAAGAGTTCTTTACGCTTTTGGAGGCTTTGGTAAAAGAGGGTTTGCTGCTTAAACCTGCTGACCGCGTGTATGTGGGCAAAGATTCGCGGGAGGAAGTGACGTACATTATCGGTCGTATTGGTTATGATGAGTTGACTGCTTCAGCCAAAGCAGAGCTTCCAAGCGTTATAACCCGTATAGTGTTGAATCGGGAGAAGTGGTTTGTTAACTTCTTCAATACCGCCCGTGCGATTACTCCTCGTATGCATGCCTTAGAGCTTGTGCCTGGCATCGGCAAAAAGTACATGTGGCAAGTGATTAACGAACGCACCCGCAAGCCATTTGAAAGCTTTGACGACTTGCAAAAACGCACCGAGCTGCCTAACCCTGCGAAGCTGATTACGAAGCGGGTTATGGAAGAGCTTGAGGGTGAAAGCAAATACCGACTGTTTACTAGGGCGCAGTAAGGCATAGACGATGAGTCTTGAGGAAACAAGGCAGCTGCTTCAAACCTACCGAATTTCCCCAAATAAGCTTCTGGGGCAAAACTTCATGGTTGAGCCCTCGCTCTACCCGAAACTGTCCTCGTATGCAGCGCTTGAGGCTTCGGATGTGGTTTTGGATGCTGGCGCAGGCTTTGGCTTCTTAACCCGTTTTTTAGCTGGCAAATGCAGGATGGTTGTGGCTGTTGAAAAAGACCCGCAAATCGCTATGGTGCTACGTGAACAAGCCAAAGAATTAGCCAACGTGACTGTGGTCCAGGGTGATGTGTTGAAGGTGGATTTGCCAAGGTTCAACAAGGCAGTTTCTATTCCGCCTTACTATTTGTCTTCGCAATTGGTAACTTGGTTTCTTGACCGAAAAATCGATTGTGCAGTGCTGATTTTGCAAAAGGAATTTGCTGACCGCCTTGTTGCGCCTGTGGGTAGTGAAGATTATGGCTGGTTAACCGTTGTAACTTACCATCAGGTTGAGGTTGAGCTTTTTGACCCTGTGCCTAAAGAAATGTTTTATCCGCAGCCTGAAGTGGATTCGGTAATTCTGCGCCTCAAACCTTGGAGTGTCCAGCCTTTTTTAGTGAAGGATGAAGCGTTTTTTAGACAACTGGCCAAGTGGCTCTTTACCCAAC
>QYYE01000038.1 GCA_003589585.1 Candidatus Bathyarchaeota archaeon | reverse complement strand
GGCTAAATGCTATTGCTCAACTATTTTTTGAAATGGGTGAGCCTCAAATGCTTTAACAATCGTTGTTCTCTTCCATTGCTCTGGTTAAGATGTGAGTTATGTAACCAGAGAAACTGGTGATGCCTTTGATTTCAAAAGCGCTTTTGTTTTTTAGCCAGTTAGCGTAATAATAATCATAAACTTTAGCCCTAATTGTTATGCATTTAAAGCCTTCTTTTGGCACTATGTTCCCCACTGTTTTCATGGTAAGCCTCGGTGCACTTATATAAGGTTATGGATTAACGGAGAAAATTGAATTTTTTTGTATTTGAACTGATTTCAAATCATCAAGGATATAAGCTTGTTACTGTATTTTACAGTACTGTGGGTCAAGCGTATGCCTGAAGAAAAAACAAGAAAAATCTTTGTTAGCCATGAACTATACGATAAAATCAAGCAAAGAGCCGACCTCGCAAAAAAATCTGTCCAAGAATACACTGAAGAGCTACTGAAAAGGATTAGCCAAACAAGGAGATGCTCTCGAAAACGGGTATAGAGGTTATCGAATTTAATGACTATGGAGTGTTTGCCCGTTTGTTTTGTGATAGGTGTAATTCATTGATAAGCGTAAATGTAATCTCTTTAGAGGAATGGGGAAAAATGAATTGCAGGAAAATTTTATGTTACAATTGCAGAAAGCTAACAAATAATGTCTTATGAGTTTGACCTGCTATGTCGAGTTTAAGAGATAAGTTAAGCGAAAAAACGTCAGTTTGATTGACCCTACGTTTGTATGGTTGAAATCAACAATTGCGGCCAGACATGGATTCCTAGAACACACTCAGGAAAATTGCCTAAAGATTATTGGAAATGCCCAAACGGTTGCATCAGTAAAAATCCATAAAGTTTCTGGCAAGCTTCAACTGAAAGGGTAGAACTGATGAGTTAAGCAGACCAAGCCGTGTGCTAATAGAAGGAAGGCTGAAAACACCAGGAAAACGCCTTTACCTTCTATTAGCAGCCAGACCTGCTCAACTTGCGTCTTTTCACCATCAGAACTAGCTTTCTTTATGAAATAAAAACCGATGTTGTCTCATCAAAGCAATCACAAACATGTCATACACCTATAAGCCCTAACTTTGAAGGCAGCGCGAAGTGGCATGTATGACCGTTCATACAATCACAAAATCTTATGTCTGAAAAAGGTGATTAACGGTCATTTATAGACCCAAAAAAACCAGTAGTTGCTGTCGTTTTACAACCACAAACTCGTATATGCTAAGACTCCCTTTTGCAAAAGTGATACCTATGACCTACCCAACCTTCAAATGCCCAATATGCAAAGATGAGTTTTCAAGCCCTGAAAAGTTAAGACAACACCGAATCGCAGACCACAAATTTGCCATTCAAGAGACATGGCTGGACGTTTGCATTGTGAGGTGTTGGTGAAACGGCAAAGGCTTTAGAATTGGAAAAATATGCATGTCCCCAATGTCTGGAACCTTTCTTGACGGCAGAGGGCTTGCTTACTCATGTTAAGCATATTCATCCAAAACTCATGAAGTGCCTCGTCAACACGTCAATAGGTACTTCGTGCTATTCTCATCAACACCTAAATTAAGCGAAATTCCCTCTAACTGAATTTGGCACTTTTTTAGGGTTAAATCGTTTGGTTATGGGGTTTTTTGGGTAAACTATAAAAGCCTAAACGCAATCCCAAAATTATACACCTCACGAATCGAAATTCATCCCTCCAGTAGGGAACTTGCTAGTCAGTTTCGACTAAATTGTTAGTTATCATACGGAAAGCCATATAAATCGCTTTTACGTGTTTGATTGCGCATCGGAGATATAACAATGCCAAAATGGGGATACTCCATAATCGAAGAAAGTCTAAATCCGGAAAAAACAGCGAAAGCAAGCGCAAGAGAAATAAAAGTATCCCACAAGGCAGCAAGAGAAGTCTGCCGAGCCATCAAAGGCATGATGCTGTCTAACGCAAAACAACTCTTGCGAGACGTCACAGTTAAAAAACGAGCAATTCCATACAAACGCTACACAAAAAAACTAGGACACAAAGGCGGACTCCAAAGCTCATTCGTAGGCAGATACCCCACCAAAACAGCCGAACAAGTTTTAAAGGTGCTTCAAGCAGCCCAAGCCAACGCTGAAAACAAAGGCTTAGACGTAGACCGACTGCGTATAATCCACTCAGCCGCCTACCAAGGCATCAAACTCAAACGCTACACGCCCAGAGCGCATGGACGAGCCTCGCCAAAATACAACACTACCACACACGTGGAAATTGTCCTAGACGAAAAACCTGAATCAGGAGAATAAGAATGTCTATAGTTAAACGGTTTATCACAGAATCAATTAAACGCACAGAAATTGATGAATTTTTGGAAAAAAAGCTTGAACGAGCAGGATACGGCGGAGTCAACCTCTCAAAAACCCCGCTCGGAACCCACGTAGTCATCTACGCCATGCGCCCCGGACTAGTTATCGGTCGAGGCGGAGAAACCATAAAAGAACTCGCTCAAGCCCTAGAACAAAACTTCAAAGTGGCAAACCCACAAATCAGCGTCTCAGAAATCGAGGTTCCCGAATTTAACGCTCATGTTATTGCATCCCGCGTTGCCTCAGCCTTAGAGCGAGGCGTGCACTTCCGACGCGCAGGTTTTTGGGCGCTAAACCAAGTTATGGAAGCAGGCGCACTTGGCGCAGAAATAGTCATAAGCGGCAAACTGCGCACTGAGCGCGCAAGGTTCGAAAAGTTCCGTGCAGGATACTTCCCAAGATGCGGAGAGCCAGCACTGCGAGCCATGAAGAAAGCCGAAGCCCACGTACAACTTAAACCCGGCATCATCGGCATAAGAGTAAAAATCATGCCTCCAGACGCATACTTCCCAGATAAAGTCGAGATTGCCCCCGCACTCCCGCCTGAAGAAGAAAAAATAACTGTCCCAACCCCGAAAACAACTCCAAAGCAAGAAGCTATTCCAGCAATCGAAGTTGAAGAGTCAGCACCTGAACCCGAAGTCCAGGCCACAGAAGTAACCGATGAACCCGCAGCCCCAGCTCCCAAACCCGAAGAGGAGGCAAAAGAGTAATGGCAATCATGCGGCTAAAAGAAATCGCCAACATGACCTCTGAAGACAGAGAAAAGAAACTTGTCGATTTACGCGCAGAACTAGCCCGCCTAAAAACCATGGTGCAAGCAGGCGGAGCAGTGGAAAATCCAACCCGAATCCGTGAACTGCGCAAAACTATCGCTCAAATACTGACTATAGAAAGAGAAACTAAACTTGGTCTTCGCAAAGCAGTGGAGCAACCAGAAAAGAAAGCTGCCAAAAAAGAAAAGCCGAAGGCTAAGAAAGAAAAAGCAGAGGAGAAAACTTCTCAATGAAAGTAACCCCTGACATAGTACGCTATGAATTCATCGGCACCCAAGCCAAGGTCGCCGAAAGCAACCATTTAGGCTACGTTGGTTTAGGTGGCAAAGTCATAGGGGAAACAAAAAACACCTTCGCCATCCAAAGCGAAGGCAAACCAAAAAACATAATCAAAGAATCAGTTGTTTTCAACTTCCAATTCCAAGACGGCACAATTGTAAAGATTGACGGCAAACTTTTAGTTGGAAGACCTGAAGACCGCCTTAAAAAAACCATAAAGAGGTTATGGTAATGTCTCTAACATTCAAAAGACCAAAAAAGATCTGTGAAGACAAAAACTGCCCCTTCCACGGCACCCTATCCGTAAGAGGACGCGTACTGGAAGGCATCGTTCACACAGCAAAAATGGACAAAACAGTAATCGTTGACAGAGAATTCCTACAATTCTCCTCCAAATTCTCAAGATACGAACGCAGACACGGACATATCCCATCCCACAACCCGCCATGCATCGACGCCAAAGAAGGCGACCGCGTAAAAATCGCCGAATGTCGCCCCATCAGCAAAACAGTCTCCTTTGTTGTAGTAGAAAAACTAGGAGAGGCGCAGTAGAATGGCGGCGAAAGCAAAACAAAGAGCACTCGTAGCAAAAGGCATGCTCTCCCACGGACAAAAAGTCAGCCGAGGACTCCAAGCAGGCTCCGAGCTCCGATGCACTGATAACACAGGCGCACGAGTCTTACGCTTAATTCAAGCCATGGGTTACAAGGGCAGGCTAAGACGTTACCCATCCGCCACGGTTGGTGACAGAGTCACGGTTTCTGTCCGCCAAGGCTCACCGGACATGAGAAAGAAAATTTTCCAAGCCGTAATTGTTCGCCAGAAAAGAGCTTTCAGAAGAGTAGACGGCGTTTGGATTCAATTTGAAGATAACGCGGCAGTCATTATTACTCCTGAAGGCGAAATGAAAGGCTCAGAAATCAGAGGTCCAGTTGCAAGAGAGGCAGCCGAAAGATGGCCAAGAATAGCCAGCGCCTCAAGCATAATCGTATAGGTGAAAGTTAATGCAAGAAACTAAACGAGTAAAGAATCCGCGCAAACAACGCAAACGGCTCTTTAACGCTCCAACTCACATTCGCCATAAACTTATGGCCGCACCCCTCTCAAATGAGCTTGCAGTCTCCAGAGGCGCAAAAACCCTGCCTGTAAGAAAAGGTGACACTGTCCGAATCATGCGCGGAGACAACAAGGGATTCGAAGGTAAAATCTCACGCGTGGACTTGAAACACTACCGTATTTACCTTGAAGGCTTAACACGCGAGAAAGTCGATGGAACAAACATCTTCATCTCGGTTCACCCATCCAAAGTCCAGCTAAGAAATCTCAGCCTAGACGACAAATGGCGAAAAAGCATTCTTGATAGAAAGCAGGAAGTAGAAAAGAAGCCAAAGAAAGAGGAAAAAGCCAAGGTCGCCAAGAAAGAGGCTGAGAAAGTAAAGAAGCCCGAAAAGATCGAAGAGAAGCCTCAAGCTAAAGTTGAAGAAGTTATTGAGGAAAAACCAGTAGAAGCACCACTTGAAGAAGAAGCCGTGCCTGAAGTGGCACAAGAAGAGGCGCCAGCAGAGAAAGCTCCAAAAAAGGCGCCTGCAGCAAAGAAAGCTGTAGCTAAGAAGCCTGCAGCTAAAAAAGCGCCTGCAAAGAAGGCAGAGGCTCCTACAAAAGAGGAAGCACCTGCCAAAAAAGTATCAAAGCCAAAGGCAGCAGCAAAGAAACCTGCCGCCAAGAAAACGGCGTCTAAAACAAGTGCTAAATCAAAAACCTCTAAAAAAACTAAAGGAGGACAATAAATTTGGGTAGAAAAGGAAAAACCGCAAGGCTGAAACGTAAGCCAGCTCCAAGATTCTGGCCGATTCACAGAAAAGAAGCACCCTGGATAGTGAAACCATCATCTGGTCCTCACTCACTCCAAAAATGCTTACCCTTAACTTTGGTTCTGCGCGACATGCTTGGAGTAGCACAGACCAAAAAAGAAGGCAAAATGATTCTTTCACAAGGCAAAGTTCTGGTGGATGACAAAGTAAGAAAAAGCGATGATTTCCCAGTCGGCTTAATGGACGTCATATCCATGCCTGACATGAACAAGTACTACCGCGTCGTTCCATCACACAAAGGATTGGTTTTAGCTCCAATCAGCAAGGAAGAATCAAACACCAAACTTGTGCGCGTTGAAGACAAAACCACCGTTTCCAACGGCGTGCAGATTGCTCTCCACGATGGCACAAACATGCTGGTGAAAGTTGCCGACCCCAGAAACCCGCAAGAAGTTACATACGAGACCTTCGACGTCTTGAAAATCATTTATCCAGAAAAAGAAGTAGCTCTCAGCCTGAAAACTAAGGAAGGAAATTTGGCAGTAATCACTGGCGGAAAAAACATCGGCGTACAAGGCAAAATAGTTGACATTGAAAAGACCGAAGCAAAAAAACGAAGGCAAGCACTAGTAGTCATCGAAGACGCGCAAGGCGAGCGTTACCAAACAATCTTAGACTTTGTCTTCTCTATAGGCGAAGCCCAACCACTCATTACATTACCGGAGGCTAAAGTAGTTGTCCAGTGAAGGAGCCTTAGTTAAGACTTGGGAAGAGCATCCAATGCTTAAGCCCCGCATCGAAAAAGTCGTAGTCAACCTTAACGTTGGCAAATCAGGTGAACCGCTTGAAAAAGCCAACCGCGTGCTAAAAGAAATCACTAATCAGACGCCGGTTAAGAAAAAGGCAAAGAAAAGCATAAGGGACTTTGGCATAAGACAAGGCGAACCAATCGCGGTTGTTGTTACCCTGCGAAAGCAGAAAGCTATTGATTTCCTCAAAAAAGTCCTGCCTGTCGTTGACAACAAAGTGTCCAAGAACTCCTTTGACCAGCGCGGCAACTTTTCTTTTGGACTCAAAGAGCACATTGAGATTCCAGGCGTAAGGTATGACCCTGACATCGGCATCTTTGGTATGGATGTTTGTGTCTCAGTGAATCGGCCTGGGCAACGCATAAGGGTTCGGCGAAAAGAGCAAAAGCCGATTGGTCCAAAGCACGTGTTAACGCCTGAAGAATCAATCGCTTTTATCAGGCAAACACTAGGAGTCGAAATCGTCTAATTGAGTGTGAATGTATGGGAAAGCAGCAAATGAAAAAAGAACGAAAATACGGTAAAGGTGCACGGCCATGTGTCAGATGTGGGTCTTATGGACCAGTTATCCGACGCTATAATTTATATTTGTGTAGGCACTGCTTTAGAGAGGCAGCACCAAAATTAGGGTTCAAAAAATATGAGTAGGAGCAAGAGGCTATGGATACTTTAACAAATGGTTTGATAACAATCATCAACAACGAAATGCGAAACAAGCGCGAATGCATAATCAGCCCTGCCTCTAAACTCTTAGGACGCGTACTGCGCATAATGCAGTTAAACGGCTACATCGGCGAATTCGAATTCATCGACGATGGACGGGCTGGAAAATTCAAAGTTCAACTACTAGGCAGAATAAACAAGTGTGGACCAATTAAACCCCGTTTCCCAGTCAGCGTCGGCGAGTTCGAAAACTGGGAAAAGAAGTTCTTGCCCTCAAGAGATGTAGGAATCATGGTGGTTTCCACTTCCAAAGGCGTAATCGCCCACCGGGATGCTGAAGCAAAAAACATTGGAGGCAGGCTGTTAGCCTTCGTCTACTGAGGTGTTTTAAATGCGGCTGCCAGAAGTATCTAAAACTATTCAAGTCCCCGACGATGTGGATATCACCTTAGAAGGCAAAAAAATCAATGTTAACGGCGCAAAGGGGACCCTAACACGCGACTTCTCCTTTGCTCCAATCTCAATAGAAGGCGAGGGCAAAAATATCCGCATTTGGGCAAAATGGCCTCGCAAGAAGGAAGCCGCTTTGGTTGGTACAATATACTCTCACGTACAGAACATGATAACAGGAGTCACCAAAGGCTTCACCTACAAGCTGAAAATCGTGTTCTCTCACTTCCCAATCTCAGTTAAACTTCAAGATAACACTGTTTTGATTGAGAACTTTACGGGCGAGCGAAGAGGACGCAGAGTCAAACTCGTCGGCGTTGTCAAGGTGAAAATTGAAGCTGAAGACATAATCGTTGAAGGCATAAACCTTGAAGAGGTAAGCCAGACCGCTGCAAACATTGAGCAAGCTACCAAAGTCCGCAAGAAAGACCCCCGGGTTTTCCTTGACGGCATATACGTGTATGAACGAAACGAGGGAATTGCATAATGACCGAAAAGAAACCATCCCCATCCCGCAGTGCTCTAAGGCTTAGGGCTCGTGCTAAAAACAAGAAGCCCAAGTTCCTAAGACCTGAAAGCTGGCGGTATTCACGGTTCAGTTTAAGCTGGCGTAGACCACGCGGCTTAGACAACAAAGTACGCCAAAAAGTCAAAGGTTGGCCAGCAGGCGTCAGCACAGGCTACAAGGGACCTAAAATCGCAAGAGGCTTACACCCTTCAGGATACAGGGAAGTCCTAGTTTACAATGCAGATGAACTGTCAAAGCTTGACCCTAATACTCAGGCTGCACGAATTGCCCACTCTGTAGGAAAACGAAAACGTGCCTTAATGATTGCTGAAGCCAAGAAACTTAACGTTAAGCTTCTCAACGTTAAGATAACGCCGGAAACCGCTGAAGCTGAAGAAGAGGAAACTGAGGAAGAAGAGGAAGAACAGGTGGAAGAGGAAGCAGAAGAGCAAGCGGAAAAGAAAGAAGAGAAGCCAAAGAAGAAAGAGAAGGCACCCAAAGAAGCTAAACCTAAAGCTAAGAAAAAGAAGGGAGAAAAACAATGACCGACCTAAGTAATCAGAGGCGTCTTGCAGCTCAAATCTTGAAGATTGGGCAGAACCGCGTTTGGATTGATCCAGAGCGGATGGATGATGTTGAAGGCGCCATTACGCGTGAAGAAGTTCGAAAGTTGATTCATGAGCAAGTTATTGTTTCATTGCCTGTGAAAGGCGTCAGCAGATCCAGAGCCAAAACTATACAGGGAAAGAAGCGCATGGGCAGACGTAGTGGTCCAGGCAGTGTCACTGGCGCTGGCTATGCCAAGGTTACAAAGAAAGAGGCTTGGATGATAAAGATCAGGTCTCTTCGGCGTAAGCTCCGCGAGCTGAAAGCTAACAGAACCATCACTGAAGCTACCTATACTGAATATTATCGTATGGCTGGCAGTGGCAGATTTGAGTCTATCGCAGAGTTAGAGCGTCACTTGAAAGCTAATGAACTTTGGAGGAAACGTTAGAATGGCAAAAAGTAGCAATTACCGAGTGCAATTAAGGCGTAGGCGTGAAGGAAAAACTGATTACCAAGCAAGAAAAGCCTTTGTATTATCAGGCAAACCCAGGCTTGTCACCAGATTTTCACTAAAGAACGCAACCGTTCAAATTGTCGCCGCTAAGCCTCAAGGCGATGAAGTTTTAGCCGCAGCAAACAGTCGCGAACTGATAAAGAATTTCGGATGGAAAGCTTCAACAGGCAACATTCCAGCAGCTTACTTGACTGGATTGCTTTGCGGTTTGAAGGCAAAAGCTAATGGTGTCGAGGAAGCCATTTTGGATATTGGCTTGATTTCTCCCACCAAGGGCTCTAGAATCTTTGCTGCTTTAAGCGGGGTTTTGGATGCTGGCGTGGATGTTCCTCACAGTGAAGAAAAACTTGTGGTGGAACGCACCAAAGGCGAGCATATTGCAAAGTACGGCAAGAGTTTGGGTGCTGGTTCAGAAGAATACTCTGCCAAATTCTCAAAATACATCGCTAAGGGTGTGGCACCTGAAAAGGTTGCTGAACACTTCACTAAAGTTAAAGCTGACATCGCAAGTTCGTTTAAGGGTGCTAAAGTGGCAGAAGAGGAAAAGCCAAAAGCTACACCAAAAGAAAAAGCACCCAAAGAAAAGGTTACAAAAGAGAAAACTGCACCCAAAGAGAAAGCGCCGAAAGAAAAGGCACCTAAGAAAGGTGAAAAGAAAGCATGAGTCGCATGGAAAGAGAAAGTAGAACTTCAAATTTAGAAGCATGGGTTCCTAAAACGCGCCTAGGCAAGCTGGTTCAAGAAGGCAAAATGGCTACTATAGAGGATGTTTTCCTCAGCGGCATAAAGATTTCTGAGCCCCAGATTGTCGACGCGTTGCTTCCTGATATTCAAGAAGAAGTCATAAACGTGAACCTCGTACAGAAACAAACTGACGCTGGCGAAAAATCCAGATTCAAAGCCATAGTAGCCGTCGGCAACCGAGATGGCTACATCGGTTTAGGTTCAGGAAAAGCCAGCCAAGTCCGCAACGCCATCGAAAAAGCAGCTGCAAACGCCCGCCTAAACATTGTCCCAGTAAAACGGGGATGCGGAAGCTGGGAGTGCGGTTGTGGTCAACCCCATTCTGTTCCCTTCCAAGTTGAAGGCAAATGTGGAGGCGTGCGCGTGGTTATTGTTCCTGGACCCAGAGGTTTAGGTTTGGTTTCAAGCGAAGTCGCCAAAGTCATCTTAAACTTAGCCGGCGTGAAGGACCTGTGGATGAGAAGCTATGGTTCAACAAGAACAGTGCCCTCTTATGCCTGCGCAATCTTTGACGGACTACGCAAGACGTATAATTTGATTACTCAAGTGGACTGGGTGAAGTAAGAATGGCGCAGAAAACCGAAGAATGCAAATGCTTGGTCGCGGTTAGAGTCCGGGGCACTATAAGCGCTCAGCGTGAAGCCAGAGAAACTTTAGAGTTTCTGCATTTGGGACAAACTAATCATGCGGTACTAATCGACAATCGACCCTCATACAAAGGCATGCTGCAGCTGGTTCACAGCTACGTCACTTGGGGCGAACCCACCAAAGAAACCGTCTCGCTGATGCTTCAAAAACGAGCACGATTGGCAGGCGACAAAAAACTAACCGACGAGTACATCCAGAACGCAGGCTACAAATCCATTGATGACCTTGCAGAAGCCATAGTGCAGTGCAAAGTAGAATTCCAAAAACTCCCCGGTGTGCAGACACGTTTCAAGTTTCATCCGCCAACTAAGGGCTTTAAAGGCAACGTCAAGAAGAGCTTTAGGGCTGGCGGCGAAGCAGGCTACCGCGGAGAAGCCATAAACGACCTTGTTAAACGCATGGTGTAAAAGCCAGCGTTACCAACCCATTTTAATTTCTTAAGTTGCAATTTTTTTGACAAATTATAAATGTGAGGTCCTCTCTAGAGAGAGCGTGCAAGCATAGGTGTCAACTGAGGTCCATTAATGACTAAAGCTACAATTATTGTAGAAGGCTGGATACAGAGCATTGGATACCGAGCCTTCGTAAAACAAGCGGCTAGCCAGTTAGAGTTAAAAGGACTTGTTCGAAATCTGCCTAACGGTAAAGTGGAAATTTTCTGCGAAGGAGACTTAGCAAAAATCAACCTGCTAACGGAGAAGATTGATTTCAAAGGCAAAAGAGGAGATCCATTAAGCGCTTATGTGGAGAACTTGAGCATCCATTTAGAGAGCGAGCAAGGCTATCTTGGACCTTGGAAGGCATACAAAGAATTTGAAATTGATTATGGTATAGATATCCCGTCTTCAGCTGACCGCTTAATTATAGAGAACTTGGAAAGCGGGAAAATTTATGTTGCCACATCAAACCTTAAATTTGATCAACTAACCAATCAATTCTCACTTTTCAGGGAAGAGACGAACGGTAACTTTGGGCGTATGGAAGGTAAATACGGCTCGATTTCTGAGGAAATGAAAAAGATGCGAACGATTCTGGAGAGGCTTGCTGAAGCTTATATTGAGAAGCAAAAATAGAACGCTTTAGTTTGTGTTTTCAAAGGATTGTTTGATTATTCTTGGCTCCTAGAAAATCTTGTTTCAACTTCGCAGATGTAAGGGCTTGCTTGGTTTTTCTTGTGTGCCGATTTGAAGGTTCGGTTCTGAAACAGTGGATTAGTCGGGTTTTTAAGCCAGCTCTTCATGGTTACAAAGCTTCTTTCCAGCTGCTGGTTAATGTTGAAGAAGGTGCAAAGTGAGGTTGCGATGCCTATGAGAAAGCCGCCAAGCCACAGCGGGAAAACGAACAGGAAGAAGTAGTAGTTCCAAACGTCCACTTCCCCAAGGATGGCTACTTGTACTGGCGGAGGATACTTCATATCTGTCCAGAAGAATATGCCCAGCATGAAGTCAAGCGTGTTAAAGCCCAAGCCCGTAAAAAGGATGGCAATAAAGAATGTGCAGGCTAAGGCGAGCTTGTGTTTTTTGCATTTGGAAACCAAAACCATTGCTGGTGCGGTAAGTCCTGACGCTAAGCCGCCTAGTGCCATGACCGCTAGCCCAAAAATGGCGTATGCGTATTGTGCTTCGATGATAATGTAGTTGTTCATGCGCCATGGAAAAGTGGCTTGTTCTCCAAACCATATTGAGCCGATGTGGGTACCAACGTTGATGCTGTGGCTAAGAAGGATGACTCCAACAATTATGAGCGCAGCTGTTACTGCATTTTGTCCCCTCATGCTTTCTCCCTTCCAGTCTGCAAATGCTAAAAACATCCTTGTTAAACTTTTCTGATATGGATGGTTTTTCTGCGGTTTCCTTCGGATGAGCAGTAAAGTGGTCTGTCCTGCGGAAATGTTTTGTTTCGTTATGGCTGATTCAACAAGCGTCAGCTTTTCCTCAGCATTCTGATGCTTTTTCTTGGAAAAATTGTGTAAGGTTTTTTTAATAGCAATACCACTATCTAATAAAAGCTCACGCGAGGGGGCAAAAATTTCACAACATCAATTTCCTGACAAAGCTAGAAGTTTTGGAATAGGCCTTGTTGGTCTGATTCCTTGGGGAACGCATCTTTGCCAGTTTTACGAATCCAAACAAGACCTCATCGACATCTTGGTGCCGTACTTTGCTGAAGGCTTACGCAATAACGAGTTTTGCATGTGGGTTACCTCTGAGCCTCTTGAAGTGGAAGAAGCTAAAGCGGCGCTTCAAAAAGTCGTTCCAGACTTGGATGAGTACGTTAGGAAGGGGCAAATCGAGATTGTTTCTTATGCTAACTGGTACTTGCTTGGAGGCAAGTTTGACTCAAACAGGGTTTTGCAGGGCTGGGTGCAAAAAGAGCAGGCTGCGCTAGCCCATGGGTTTTAGGGATTGCGGCTTACTGGGAACATGTTTTGGATTGAACGCGACCTCTGGGGCAGTTTTGTCGATTATGAGGAAGCTGTGAACTCCGTTATTGGACAGCACCGTATGCTTGCACTATGCACCTACTGCCTAAAGAGTTGCAGCGGCACAGACGTGCTGGATGTTGTGCGTAACCATGTAGGAACGCTAATCAAGCAGGGCAGCAAATGGGGCCTTATCGAGGATGCTGCTGAACGAAAGAAAGCAGATGTTGAAATTGACAGGTTAGCTTCTTTTCCAGCGTTGAACCCTAACCCAGTTGTTGAAGTAAGCATTGAAGGCAATGTTCTATACGCTAACTCTGCAGCCCTATCAGCATTTCCTGAACTTAAGGAGCAAGGTTTGCATCATCCTTTCTTTTTAGGTTGGACACATGTTCTTGAAAGTCTTAGGGCTGCAAAGGAAGGCACGTTTGGCAGGGAGCACAAGGTAGGGGACAGATGGTATTATCAGCAGTTCTCTCTTGTCCCAAAAAGCCAGCACGTGCGCGTCTACACCATAAACATTGCCGACCTCAAGCAGGCTGAAGGGAGACTCCGTGATAGCGAACAACGTTGGGCTACTACCATTTCAAGTATCGGTGACGCTGTAATTTCCACTGATGTAGAGGGCAATGTTACTTTCATGAATAGTGTAGCTCAAGAGCTTACAGGCTGGAAACTTGAGGATGCCCAGCACAAGCCCCTAAATGAAGTGTTCAATATAATCAACGAATTTAGCCGTGAAGCAGTTGAAAGCCCAGTTACAAGAGTGATAAAAGAAGGATTAATCGTTGGCTTAGCAAACCACACCCTTCTCATACGAAAAGACGGCACTGAGATTCCCATAGACGACAGCGGCGCACCCATCAAAGATAAAGATGGAAACACCACAGGAGTCGTCCTTGTTTTCCGAGACATCACTGAACGCAGAAAAGCTGAAGAAAACCTGCTTAAAGAAAAAGCGTTCTCAGAAGTAGCCATAAACAGTGTACCTGGGGTCTTTTACGTATTTAACAGGGAAGGCAGGTTTCTGCGATGGAACCAGAATTTTGAGAAAGTCACCGGTTACTCATCCGATGAAATTTCTAACATGATGCCGCTGGACTTTTTTGACGCCGAAGACAAAGGAAAAATAAGCGATGCCATCAGCTATGTTTTTGCTACGGGTCAGGTGGCGCAGGTTGAAGCGGATTTTGTCTCAAAAAATGGCAGTCACATCCCTTACTATTTTGTCGGTTCATTGATGGTTCAGGATAACGTGCCTTTCCTAGTTGGCGAAGGCATCGATATTACTGAACGCAAGCAAGCTGAAACACTGCTGCGGGAGAGCGAGGAACGCTGGGCAGCTACCGTTTCCAGTATTGGTGATGCCGTTATAGCTACCGATGTAGCAGGCAACGTTACCTTCATGAACGGCGTGGCTGAAACCCTGACAGACTGGAGTTTGTCCGACGCCAAGCAAAAGCCCCTCAAGCAAATATTCAAAATAATTAACGAGTTTAGCCGCGAAGAAGTGGAAAGCCCTGTTGTAAAAGTGATTAAGGAAGGCTCTATTGTTGGTTTAGCTAACCACACCCTTCTTATACGAAAAGACGGCGCTGAGGTTCCGATAGATGACAGTGGCGCTCCCATAAAAGACAAAGAAGGCAACGTTACAGGCGTTGTTTTAGTCTTCCGAGACATTACCGCGCGCAAAAAAGCCGAAGACGCCCTGCGAGAGAGCGAGCTAAAGTTTCGCGCAGTCGCCAATTTTACCTATGACTGGGAGTACTGGATTGCACCCAGCGGTAACTTTGTTTTTGTTTCGCCTTCCTGCAAACGTTTCACTGGTTACAGTGCAGACGAATTCATCAAAGACCCAAAGCTGCTCTTCGGAATAGTTCATCCAGACGATAAAGCTCATTTTGGCGCTCACTTCGACCTGCTAAACTCAAATGAGTCGCATTATGTTGATTTTCGAGTCATCACCCGAAACGGCGAGACCCGCTGGTTCTCCCATGCGTGCCAGTCAGTTTACGATGATAAGGGTAAATGGCTGGGTCGTCGGGCAAGCAACCGAGACATTACGGAACGCAAGAAGGCTGAGGAGGCGCTGATAGAGAGTGAGAAACGCTTAAACCGCAGCCAAGAAATTGCTCATCTCGGCGGCTGGGAACTTGACCTAATCAATAATAAGCTAACTTGGTCCGATGAGGTTTACAGAATTTTCGGCTTCAAGCCGCAGGAGTTCGGTGCAACGTATGAAGCCTTTCTTGCCGCCGTGCATCCTGAAGACCGAGCAGCCGTTGACTCTGCCTATTCAGGCTCAATCAAAGAGGGCAAAGACACCTACGAGATAGAGCATCGGATTGTAAGAAACTCAACGGGTGAAGTACGCATTGTTAATGAAAAATGCGAGCACCTCCGCGATGAATCAGGCAAGATTGTTCGTTCGGTTGGTATGGTTCAAGATATTACTGAGCGTAAACAGGTTGAGCAGGCGCTTTTAAGAGCTAAGGTTGATTGGGAACGAACCTTCAACAGCGTCCCAGACCTAATTGCCATACTGGATGATAAACACAGGATTATTCGTGCTAACAAAGCGATGGCGCAAGCCTTAGGCACTACGCCTGAAAAATGCATAGGCTTAAGCTGCTATGCATGTGTGCATGGAACCGACGAGCCGCCCAGCGTCTGCCCGCACGCCAAGACCTTAAAGGATGAACAGGAACACACCGCAGAATTGCATGAGGATAGGCTTGGCGGCGACTTTATTGTAAGCACTACGCCTCTAAAGGATGAGCATGGACGCATGATTGGTTCAGTGCATGTAGCGCGAGACATAACACAACGCAAGGAAATGGAGACCGAACTTGTTGAAACTTTAAAGGCGTCTCAGTCTCGCCAGTCTGAGGTTTCAGCGCTTCTTGAAGCTTCTAAAGCGGTTCTTATTCACCGCGATTTTAGGAAGGCGGCAAAAGCCATATTTGACTCCTGCAAAAACCTGCTCGGGGCATCGGCTGGCTACGTTGCTCTACTAAGTAAGGATGAGAGAGAAAACAAGGTTTTGTTTTTAGATTCTGGTGGTCTCACATGTACAGTCGATCCTTCGCTTCCTATGCCTATCCGCGGACTACGTTCAGAAGCGTACAGTTCAGGAAAAGTTGTCTACTGCAATGACTTTTCATGCAGTGAATGGGCAGGTTTAATGCCGAATGGACACATTCCGTTGAAGAATGTCTTGTTTGCTCCACTAACAATTGACAACAAAACTGTTGGCATAATTGGTATAGCTAACAAATCTGTTCCCTTCACCGAACGCGACGCTCAGATGGCTATGGCTTTTGGAGAAATAGCTTCTATTGCTCTCATGAACAGTCGAATGCTTGAACAGTTAGAGGCTAACGAAAAACTGTTGAAAGCGCACTCTGAGCGTCTGGAGGATTTGGTTGAAGAGAAAACCAGACAGTTGAGGGATTCGGAGAGGCTTGCGGCTATCGGTGCAACAGCAGGCATGGTTGGTCATGACATCCGCAATCCCTTGCAGGCTATCATCGGCGATATTTATCTGGCAAAGGCGGATTTGGCCGTTTGCCCTGATAGCGAAGAGAAAACTTGCATACAAGAGAGTCTGGTTGAAATCGAGAAAAAC